>DASRXR010000893.1:0-2337 GCA_035687405.1 Polyangiales bacterium | reverse complement strand
CGGCATCCCTGGGCGCTCGAAGCCCTCCGCGGCGCACGCTTCGGCCCCAACGGGTTCCGGCACTTCGAGCAATCACTCGCGGCGGTGGCGAACGCGCCGTTCGATCTGCAGCATCGCTTCGACGCGCTGGGGATCGTCGATGACTACGTCTTTGGCCACGTGTTCCGTTTGGCGGAGGCGATGCAACAGCGAGAGCTCGCGGACGGGAAGCCGCTGAAGTCGACGATCAAATTCGCGGAGCAGATGATGGCGACCGGCGACTTCCCTCACGTCGAGGCCCTCCTCGGGGACGGCGATTCGCACGGCGCGTGGGCGAAGATCTCGCGGTTCCTCAACGACGCGGGCCGCTTCCTGCGCGGGCTCGACGTGATCCTCGACGGACTCGAAGCGCGGTTCACCCAGCCGCGCACCCGAACGCGATAAGCTGGGCTGTGGTCGGCAGCGAAGACGCGCGCTACCGAAATGAAGGACGCCGTTTCAGCGAGTCAGTTAGTGAGGGCAGAAGGACTCGAACCTTCAACCAGCGGATTAAGAGTCCCGTTGCCTCCGAGCCTCAAACTGGCGCCGGTGCAGCGGAAACTCCGACTGGTCAAGTAGCGCTGCAACGCGGGTGTCACACGCCGTGGCACTTTTTCCCTCGGCGATCACCCCAAAACCGGCCACTTCTGATCATCTGAAAACCGGCCACCCTGAGTCGTTCGGGGGACGCGGTTGATTACTTCGTATCGGAGCCTTTCGTCAAACTCGCTGCGTTGTGAGTTCGCCAGCTGCGAGGTCCGCACTGAAGGACATGAGCGTGGTGGAGCAGCCGATCGAGGAGTGCCGAGACGGCGGCCGTGTCACCGAGTAGCTTCGCCCAGTCGTCGACCGGCCGGTTCGACGTCAGGAGCGTCGACGCTCGTTCGTAGCGCCGCATGATCAGCTCGAGCAGATCCTCGGCTGCGGTGGTTGGCAGCTTGCGCATGCCCAGGTCGTCGATGATGAGGAGAGGCACGGTTGCGAGCTCGGTCATGACCTCCTTGCGTCGCCGCTCGAGCGTCGCGTCCGCCAGTTCCTCGAGAAGTCGGTGTGCTTCGCGGTAGAGCACGCGATGCCCCTGCTGGATGGCCGAGAGGCCGAGCGCTTGCGCGAGGTGGCTCTTGCCTGTGCCTGGTGGGCCAAGGAAGAGCACATCTTCGCGGCGCTCTACGAAGCGTGCCGTCGCGAGCTCGTAGACGAGCTGGCGATTGATCTTCTTGTTGAAGTCGAGGTCGAAGGCATCGAGCGTCTTGGCGTTGTCGCGAAACCCGGCCTGCTTGATGCGACGCGCGAGCAAGCGATCTTGTCGGCGCAGCAGCTCATCCCCGACGAGGACGGACAGAAAGTCGACATGTGGCTGGCGCGCGGCAGCGGCGCCCTGGATACGGACTTCAAGCACGTCAGCCATGCCAGAGAGGCGCAGCTTGCGCAGCGCACGATCGATCTCGACGAGGTTCACGGGGTCTCTCCTTGGGTGATGCGACACACGAGGTCGCGGTACTCGGTCAGATCGCGGATCAGGGGGTCGATCTGACGAAGGGTGATCGGCGGGTCGGCGTTGCGAGCGAGATAGGCCTTCACCGCGCGGTACGTGTGCGCGCCGGCGTCGAGGGCGACCTGCGCGGCGCGCTCGACGACGGGCGCACCATGCCGCTTCGCGAGCCCGCAGAGACCGAGGATGCGACGCACCCCGAGCTGCTTGTGCTCGGCGTAGATCGCATCGGCGATCGCGCCGGCCGCCGGGCCGATCCCATGGGCTCTGACCATCAGCGCGCTGACCTCGGGCGGCGTCCGAGACGGCCGATCGTCGGGCCGCATGCGATGGCGACCGCGATCGGCGACGACGTGCTCACGAAGAAGCGCGTTCGTCTTCGGATCGAGCAGTCGCACGTGTTGCTCGTCCCACTGCACGTTGACGACGCGACCGATCCAGCCTGGTGGCGGCGCGTAGTACGCCGCGGCGACTTCTACGAAGCCATCGAAGTGCACGACTCGTTCGCCGAACGCGTAGTAGCGAAACGGCTCGACCGGCAGTGGACGCAGGTGCGGGCGCTCGTCGGCAAACATCGCGGCGACCTGGCGCTTCGTCGTGCCGTGGATGCGCGTGTCGGCCCAGCGCTCGTCCCAGTGATCGAGCCATCGCTGCGCCTCCTCGAGCGACTCGAAGCGCAGCCCTCGCAGCGCCTTCTGCGTGTGCGCGATGCCCGACTCGACCTTGCCCTTGCGATCGGGGTCGCGGACGCGACACGGCAACGCGACGACGCCGTAGTGCGCGAGCACGTCGCGGTAGAGCGGGTTGAGCAGCGGATCGTAGACGTC
>DASRXR010000892.1:0-2238 GCA_035687405.1 Polyangiales bacterium | reverse complement strand
CCAACCGAAGGCGTTGCCCGCGTAAATCGCAAGCCACGGCATCATGGGATGGTGAAAACGCGAATCTCCGAACGTGAGCAGTGTCAGCGCCGTGAATGCCGCGACGATCGCGGCCGGCAACCACAACGAGCGGGCCCGCGCTGGACGCGAGAACACGAGCTGGAACAACGCGAGGGCGAAGCCCGCCGCCGACAGCAGCAAGAAGCTCAGATAGTAGCGAAGGCTGACCGAATCCAAACGCTGGAGCAAAGGTCGCTGCTCGTCAGGTAGCTTGCGGCTGAAGCGTATGAACGCGCCTTCGTGCATGAACAAGCTGTCGAGCTTGAGCTTCCAAAGCTCGGCCGTGCGAGCGGGCTCCGCGCGCATGTACTCGAGCGCCAGGCCTGCTGCTGCGCGATCGAAGGCGAGCTCGCGGGCCGCGCCTTGCAGCTCGGGCGCGAGGCGCGCGTCGATCCGTGCTGTACGCTGCTTGTCGAATGTGTACTCGCCAGTGGCCTCGGGGTGATTGCCGATGTAGAGGTTGACGCCCCCGTTCGTCGAAACCGGGACGAACGCACCGAACACGGACGCGTTCCTCACCCACCACGGCACCATGGTGGCCGCACACGCAAGTCCGAGCACACATACGAGGCGTGATGCCTGCAGCTTCGATTGTCCCCGCCGGAACAGCCCGACCGCAAGGCACGGCAAGATCAGCGCCGCGTGCGGTCGAGTGAGTGTCGCGAAGCCGAGTAGGAGCCCGGCCATCGCATGCGCTCCGATCGATCCCGGCCGAAACACGACGAGACACACTGCAGTCAAGGTCAACGCGTTGAACAGCAGCTCCGATAGGACCAGTGATGTGTAGCCGACATCCGCCGGATAGAATCCGAACAAACTCAACGCGACTAGCGCCGCTAGGCGCGAGCCGCTGACGGCGCGAGTGAGCGCATAAATGCTGCCCAAACTGAACACTGAGATCGCGGCGTTGAACGTACGCGCGACCGCGAGGTCGCTTCCGAAGATGTCTAGCGCTGGCGCGAGTGCGGCGGAGTAACCGATCGGCCGATACGCCGTCGCGACCCCATCGTCGAGGTAGCCGTGTCCGTTCGCGAGCGACGTCGCGATCTGCCAGTATGACGCCGCATCGGAGATCGGTCGGGGCGTGATCCGCAGCGCCCACCAGAACCGAACTGCGACGGCAGCCGCGCCAATGACCAAGGCCAGCGCGATGAAACTCCAGCGCGCGATTTGCAATCGGTCGGGGCCGGGCACCACGGTCCGCGCAGGGTGAAGGAGCGGTGGGGTGTATGCAAGAGCTCGAGGTTCTCTCGTCTTTCGTGATTAATCTTAGGGCCGCCGACCCGCGTGCCATCGCATCGATGAGTTCGGCTCACGAGCTTGGGTCCCGCGGATTCGCGCCGAAGTCGCTGAACTCGCTCACCCATTGATTGTACTCAACCAGCCCGCCCGATGGCTTCGTCACCGAAGCAGAAAAGAACGTCGCCGACTATCGCGCGATCATGAATCAGACGGTTCACGGCTACAATCGCAGGTAGAAGAAGTGGGAGAAGCCTGCGGGCGCGAAACTCGGCCTCTGAAGCCCCGCTCCTCCCCTACCGCCCTGCTCTCCCCCGCCGCCGCCGTCAGCTGCGTGCTCCTCGCGAGGATCAGCCTGCTAGAAGCTGCCGCTCTTGTGCTTCCAGCGCGACCCAGGGCTTTTCGAGCAGCCACGCTTTCCAACAACGGAACGTGCCCGGCCACGCTTTTTCTCGGCTCTCTAGCAAGCGTGCCGCTGCGGCAATGTATTCGAGCGCGTGCCAAGCATCGACGAGTCGCAATGGTTCGACGCCGCGCGTCCGTTCGTTGAGATGCTGAGAAAACAAACTCCAGAGCTCCGGCGCGGTCGGCGAGCAACACGACAGGTAGCGGCCCAGCCCGGCGGCGGATCGTCAGCACATCCTGCAGCAAGCGCTGCATCATGCGATGGACTTCCCGGTGCGTGTACAGCTCACTGCTATTGGCAGCGGGCTGGCATTCGGCCGTATCGAATCGTATGAAGTGCGTTTCCGTTCGCGTCCTGCATCGTCACCGTCGCGCAATAGGCCTCCGGTCTCTTTGGGTGGAATTTACGGGATCGGTGGAGGCTCAATCCTCGGCCCGATCCTTGTAGGTCGTGGGCACCCAGTCGCCGTTGTGGCCCCCCCGCCGCTCTCGCTTCCATCTTTTGCCGCTTCGATCGTTGGTGCTCTGACCTAT
>DASRXR010000891.1:0-3690 GCA_035687405.1 Polyangiales bacterium | reverse complement strand
GATCGGGGCAACACCAATGGTCGGGGTTGATCGGGAGGCGCGCACTGGAGCAAGAGGCAGTTTGACGACGAACGTGGCACCCGTTCCGTGGCCATCACTATGTGCCTCGACCGTGCCACCATGCAGCTCGATCAGATGTTTCACAATGGCGAGGCCGAGCCCAAGGCCGCCGGTGGTCCGGGAATTGGTCGCCTCCTGTTGAGTGAAGCGATGAAAGACACGGGGTAGAAAATCGCTGGTTATCCCCTTTCCCGTATCGGCTACTTCAACCAGCACGCTCGAGTTTTGTCGGTGCAGCATGACGTGGATCCGTCCGCCACGAGGCGTGAACTTCACCGCGTTTGTGAGCAGATTCCAGAATACCTGCTGCAATCGGCCAGCATCGCCCTTGATGATGCCGGCGTCCGGGTTGAGCAGCCACTGCAGCGTGATCCCTTTTGCTTCCGCACCGGGCCGCACAACATCGATCGCGGCGGTCACGACTTGGTTGATGTCGACCAAATCGACGTCCAAGCGCAGTTGACCGGCAATGATGCGGCTCACGTCGAGGAGATCGTCAATGATCTGGTTTTGAGCAACGGCGTTGCGCACGATCGTGTCGATCGCGCTGCTGGTCTTTTCAGGTGCCACCGAGCCCGCTTGAATCAAGCGAGCCCAACCGAGGATCGCGTTTAGCGGCGTGCGCAGCTCATGGCTGACGGTCGCAAGAAACTCATCCTTCAGTCGGGTGGCCTCTTCCGCCTTGTCGCGCGCGGCACGAGCATCTTCCGCGAGTACACGCAATCGCTCTTCGTTTGCTTCCGCAGCTCGGCGTGCTTCCTCACTGCGAATCAAACTGAGCCGCTGTTGTTCGTGATGCTGCCTGTCCGACAAATCTCGCGTCACTTTCGCGAACCCATGCAGGGTACCGTCGGTGGCGCGAATGGGGGTGATCACGACGTTTGCCCAAAACCGTGATCCATCTTTACGAACACGCCAACCTTCATCCTCGAACCTGCCGAGATGCTCGGCATCGTGCAGCTCACGCTCGCACTTACCAGAACGAACTTCGTCTTCCGGGTAGAGGCGCGAAAAGTGTTGTCCAATGATCTCGCCTGCGCTGTAGCCTTTAATCCGTTCGGCGCCCACGTTCCAGGTCACCACGATGCCACGACGATCGAGCATGTAGATGGCGTAATCCTTCACGCTCTCCATCAACAAACGAAGTCGTTCTTCGCTGTGCTGTATCGCCTCCTCGGCTCGACGGCGCTCCGTCATGTCGCGCGTGACTTTCGCAAATCCGATATGTTCACCACCACTGTCGCGCAAGCACGTGATCACAACATTCGCCCAGAAAAGCGATCCGTCCTTCCGGACACGCCATCCCTCGTCTTCAACGCGGCCAGTCTCCATAGCAACTTGAAGCTCATGGGCGCACTTCCAGACGTCCTGCTCGCGATAGAACTTCGAGAAGTGCTGGCCGATGATCTCTGCTGCGGAGTAGCCCTTGATTCGGGCCGCGCCGAGGTTCCATGTTGCAATAACGCCCCCGGGGTCCAGGACGAAGATGGCGTATTCGGTGACCTGGTCAACCAGCAGCCGAAACAGCGCCTCGCTCCCGTGCAGCGATTCCTTCGTTAGAACGAGAGAGTGTTCGTGGTTGTCGGACGATGACACGAGATCTATATATACATGGTCTACTGCTTGGCCAACGCGGGCGGCTTTCCTGCCCCCAATGCAGTGCGGGCGCGGCAAAGAATGGACTAGCCATCGACGCCGTACGGAAGGCCGTGATTCTCCATGGGGCGCGGATGCAGCGAGGCGTGTGCGTGGACGGCCGCCGCAACCACCTCATCGCTGCTGGCGAGCTGAGCTGCACAACTGGAATTGCCTCAGCAGCAGATTTAGCCGCCGCTGAGGGCGACCTGTGCCCCGAGACACTGGGGTGCTTGGCCGCCACGCCCACGTCGCACTCGGTTGATTGCGCCAACTAGCCGTCGTCGACGATTCGGCCGAGCTCTGAATCGGTATGCGCGTGGTCACGGCTTCAGTTCACGAACGACCACTAGCTCGCCGCGTCGCAGCCATCAGCTGTTGCGGCTGCTCGTGAGTAAGGATCTCCCTCATGAAAACGAAATTACCGACCGAGGTCGGGTTCGCGCTTTCGCTCCCATGAACGTACGCCGTCGAGCAACTCGCGCCGCACCTCGTTCCACGGCGTTCTGAACCCCACCGGCATGGGCTCGCGATCTGCGTCAACAAAGTAGGTCAACGCGAGCTTGAGTTGCACTGGTGCGAGCGGTAGCTGGGCCGTCGCGTGATCGATGAAGCGTGCGACAGACCATCCTGGCAGCTTGCAGATCGTATAGACGTCGACGAAGTCGCGCTTGGTGCCCCGATCGTGAACGGCTGCGGCCTTCATGGCCGCCAGCAACTCGATGCTCGCCACCGGGATCACAGTGTCCGCGACACGCAGAAGGTCCGGTTGCGCCGGAACCTGTGCGTAACGAATGAAGCTCGTCTCGAGCTCGCCATAGTGCGCTCGAAGCGTATGGGGGCCTTGCGCCTCAACTTCGGTCGGCTGCTCCGGTAACGCCATGAGTCGTGCCGCCAGAGCCTCCGCGTCGAAGGGATTTGGGGTGAACCAGTCGAGGTCGCGCGACGTGCGATGCCCGAGGCGCAAGCCAATGGCGGTGCCCCCTGCGAGAAAGAACTGTTGTTCGGCGACGAGCGCGCTCTGCAACCGGATCACCCGCCGCTTATCCTCATCGAGGACGTCGTCGTTCACGCGCCCGAGCCCCATCGAAAGCCGAGGTACGGCCGAACCGGGATGTCAGAACTGGAGAGCGACAGCTGTTGACGCAAGCGTTCGCGCTCGGGCTCCGCGCAACTCGCACCGGCATACGCGCGGACGAGCTCGCGGATCTCATCACCCGATAGAACACCACGGAGCCATGCCTGAGCTTCGCCGTTACCTCGTGTCAGGATCGCCACCACGATTGCGTAGCGATCATCGCTCACGTTCCACCGCAGGGCAGCGAGGTCGTAGCTCTTGAGTAGGCGCCGAACGGCTGACGGCGCATCCTGAGCAGTCGTCGGCGGCGCTGTTGGCTGTCCTTCGGTACTCATGCTTTTCCCCGCACAATATAGCATACCGCCCCTTCGTTCGCTCCAGCGGCTTCCAACCACCTTCGAGTCACGCTTCGCGCTGGATCGTGGCTAACGCATCCAGGCTTCTTTCAACGTCGAGCTGCACGTGCGGCGACTGCTCCATAAGTCGTCTCGGATCGCGACCGCCTCATAGAGCGCGAAGCGCGCCTTCTTGATTACCCGCGCCGCTCAGAATCAAGCCGAGGTTGTGGAGCCCGATAGCGAGGTCTGGCAGGAAAGCCTCGGGACCGCGTTCCACCAGCTTACGGAGAATGTCGACGGCTTCGCGCGTGGTCTTAAGCGCACCGTCTGCGTCGTCGATGTCGGTCAGGCGCTCGACCGCTCGAGCGCTGGGCGGCGCACCCGGGCCTGGCAAGCTTCGCAAGTCGCGCGGGCATTGCCCGGCCATCACTGCGCAGCAGGTCGGCGCGAAGGAGATGCTGATCGTCTTGGACAACGACGACAACTGTTCACAGGCAGCGTAGGTGCCGGGCAATCGTGCACGTTGCGTGATGGGCATTGCGCTGATGAATCACGTGTACCGGAAAGCGAGATGGCCAC
>DASRXR010000890.1:0-19441 GCA_035687405.1 Polyangiales bacterium | reverse complement strand
GTTAGCGAATCCTGCGCGCCGGCCTCCCCCACCGCGACCACAGTTCCAATCGCGAGACAAACCATCCATATTGAGAATGTCTTCTCATAAAGACCTCCGAACCAGGCGTTCGCAAGGACCTCAGCCAGGTGTAACTCTCGGTGACACATTCATCATCGCCCGAACCCGATCTGCCTCGACCACTGGCGGGTATCACTGTTCTCGACCTGACAGTCGCACTCGCGGGTCCGTTTGCGACCGCGCTTTTGGCTGGTCTTGGCGCGCGTGTGATCAAAATCGAGGGGCCTGACACGCTCGATAGCTCGCGCAACAACGCACCCTATCTCGGTGCGGAAGGTGTCAAGTTGGTGCGCGATCGCGCAGACGACATCTCTATCTCCGCGCTCAACCGCCTGCGCAACAAGCAAGCGATCAGTCTCAATCTGAAGCATCCACGCGCAGCCGAAGTTCTCTCCGACTTGGTCCGCAAGTCGGACGTCCTCGTCGAGAACTTCAGCCGCGGCACACTCGAGCGCTTGGGTTTCGGGTACCCGTTTGCAAAGGCGATCAACCCACGTTTGGTCTACGCCTCGATCACGGGCTACGGCCATGACTCACTCGGTCCGGCCAAAGCGATGGACTCGATCATTCAAGCGCTGAGCGGCGTGATGCACGTGTCGGGCAGCCCGAACGATCCGCCGACTCGCATCGGGCTGCCGATCGCCGATCTGATCACACCGCTGTTTGGAGTCGTGGGTGTGCTGTCGGCGCTGCATCTGGTGCAGCGCACCGGCGAAGGTCAGCACGTCGATGTTTCGATGCTCGGAACTTTGACCTCGTTGATGGCCGGTGAAGGCTTCGACCTGATGGAGACGATGGGAATCCCGCTGCGGACTGGGCCCACCGTCGCCCGCCTCACTCCGTTTGGCATATTCCCAGCGCGCTCGGGTGAAGTCGCGATCTGCGCGCCGACCGACACGTTCGCAACTGGCTTGTTTCGGGCGATGGGGCAGGCTGAACTCGCGAACGATCCGCGCTTTGCGACGCGGGATGCGCGTGTCGAACATGCAACTGCGCTCGATGCTCGCATTGGGGAGTGGACTCGCGCGCACGACATCCACCCCTTGATCGAACTATTGCAAGCCCAAGGTGTGCCGGCGGCGGAGGTCCGTGGCCCGCGGGAGGCCGTGCGCGATCCACGTGTGCTCGCGCGCCACGAGTGCGTACCACTCGAGCATCCTGTGCACGGAGCGACGGCGGAAGTATACGGGATGGGCGTGCCGATTCGCTTCTCGGCCGCGCGCGCCGAGTTCGATCGGCCTCCACCCGCACCGGGCGAGCACAACCAAGAAGTGTACGCCGACTTGCTCGGCTACTCTGACAGTCAGATCGCAGAGCTACGCACTCTGGGCGTCATATGAGCCCGCCGGCCGGTGGACGACGCGCCCGTGCCGTCGCCCTGTGGTTACCAGCGTTCTCGGAAAAGTAGGTGCCGATGTTCGACCTCATTCCTGAGCTAGCCGACGTACTTCGTGACCCGCTTCGCGCCGCGCGCGCGAGCGGCCGTCCGATCGTGATGTTCGCGTCGAACAATGTGCCGGTGGAGTTGATCCATGCGGCCGGCTGCTTTCCGCTGCAGTGGCCGACTGCACCGCTCGCCGCGACGCCGCATGCGGATCGCTATCTCGAGGCGGGCTTCGATCCGATGGCGCGAAGCGCGCTCGAGCAGCTGCTGCGCGGCGACTGGAACGATGTGCAGTTGCTGATCTTGCCGCGCACGATCGATTCACTACAGCGCTTGTACTACTACCTGTGTGAGTTGCGGCGCAGCTTCTCCGAGACTCTGCCCGAGCCATTCCTCTACGATCTCCTGCATACGCCGTTCGACACGAGCGCGAGTCACAACCTCGTGAGCACGCGCGCACTTTTGGAGCAGCTCGAAGCTGTTCCAGGAGCGCAACCCGTAAGCGACGTGCGCCTCGCGGAGTCGGTAGCCGCGTACGATCGCATTCGTCTGAAGCTGGCGACTATCCTGGCACGCCGGCACGCCGAACCATGTCAGCTCGCCGGCGAACACGTGCTCGAGCTTTACACCGTGGCCCAGCGAGTTCTGCCGGAAGTGTTCGAATCGAGCTTGGATCGGCTGCTCGTCTCGCAGCCCACGGCGGCACCCGGCGTGCGCGTGTTGCTCGCCGGCAGCGCGCACGACACGCCGGCGCTGCACCGTCACATCGCGAATGCGGGCGGGCAAGTCGTCGCAGATTTTCACTGGCGCGGCGATCTGCTGTTTGGTCCACCGATCGAGAGCAGTCGCGGTCTGACCGGGCTGGCCGAGCACTACCACCGACACAGCCTGAGTTGCCGGACGTACCCGGTGCCGATCCTGGCCCTACTCGATTCCGCCCGAAACAGCCGCGCTCAGGTCGCGTTGTTCTTCTACTACGACGAGGAAGAAGCACTCACGTGGGATTACCCGGCACAGCGAGACGCACTGAAGACGCTCGGAATCCAGTCGTTTGCGCTCGAGCGGCAGCCGTATCCACCGACCGGGGCGCTCGAGCCCAGCATTCGAGAGTTCATCGCGCGGGCCTCGCGCAGCGCGTAGGAGTGGAGCGTCATGTCAGAATCTCAGTGCGAGCGGAGTCGCAAAGATCTCGAGAGCACGCACGCTGCGACTCAGTATCAGCGCGACTTCGTCAAGACGCTGCAGCAGCGCGTCGTCGTGGATCGCGAGCCGTTTGCGATCGCGCAGGCTGATACCGCGCACGAGATCTTTCACGCGATGGACATCCCAGTCGTGTCGAACCAGTGGTGGTCGGCGTACTTGTCCGCCAAACAGCTATCCGGACACTACCTCAATGTGCTGCAGCAACACGGTTTTCCGGGCAACAGTTGCCGTTACTGCGCGCTCGGGCTCGGCTGTACGCTCGATCGCGATCCTTCACGTGCGCCGTGGGGTGGGTTGCCGCGCCCGACTGTGATCACGGCGCGGCTCACTTGCGACTGCATTCAACGCGTATTCCGGCACTGGGCCGACGCGATGCAGACGCGCTTTTTCGCGTTCGAAGCACCCGGCTGGACTCACAAAGACCCGCGCTGGTTCGAGAAGAGCCGCGACGGCTGGAACGAGTTGTACGAGCCTCGACGGATCGAGCTGCACGTTGCCGAGATGAAGAATCTGATCGCGTTTCTGGAAACGGAGACTGGGCGCCGGTTCGACCACGACAAACTGTTGGCGTTGATGGAGCGCATCAACCAACAGGAAGAGTTGATGTATGAAGCGGCTTTGATGGTCGGGGCGGCGCGACCGTGTCCTGTGAGTATTGCGGACCAGATCCCGAACGTGATGATTCCGCAGTGGCATCGCGGCTCCGATTGGGCGCTCGCGCACGCGCGCCGGTTTCGCGATGAGGTCAAACAACGGGTCGAACAAGGTACGGCCGTTTGTGAGAACGAACGTTTGCGCTTGATGTGGATCGGGGCCGGGTTGTGGCACGACACTGGTTTTTACCGCGCGCTCGAGGCCCGTCATGGCGCGGTGTTCGTGTGGTCGATGTACCTCGCGTTCAGCGGCCCCCAGTACATCCGTTACGGGCTCGCAGATCCGTTGCGAGCGCTCGCGAGTCGCATCTGTTCGATGAACGAGGTCTTGCACCTGCCGCCGTGGATGAACGAGTGGATGGTGCACGAAGCGCGAAGGTCGGGCGTGCATGCGGCGGTGATCTTGGTACCGGGCAGTCAGCGCTTGTCGGTGAGTGGTACCCGCATCACGAAGCTCGCGCTCGAAGCAGCGGGTGTGCCAGCGCTCGAGATCGACGCTGACATGGTGGACGCGCAGGGTTGGGATCATGCGCGCATGGTCGAACACGTATCGGAGTTTTTGCGCGAGCGGGTCGAGCCGGTGGTGGGGGCCGAGCGGTGATTGGTGCGGCAAGAACTGTGGGCTGGCTGCTCGCGCCGTGCGTCACCGTTGCTATCGGTGCCTTCCGGTAGGCGTCTTTGCGTCGTCAATGCGCCCGGCAGCGGGGCAAGGCCGAGGCCTGACACACTCGGGTTAGACCCAACTGATGCTGACGGTCATCGTGTTGTTCGAGCTACGTTGCACACGCGCGTAAACCGTGTTCGCGAACATTAGGCCGGCTCCGCGAATCAGCGACGCGTACGCGACACGAAAATAACGGTAGCGAAACATCGGCAGGCCTTTCGACTCGATGATCGCGTCCTTCGGTCCAGTTTGGACCACGTTGCAAGCGCCCCCCAACAACAAGCGATCCCATAGCTTGTCGTAGTGCTTCAACGCGACTAGCGGCGCCGACGGCGCACCAATCTGTCGTGAACCTCGCAAGAGAGTCCCAAGGAACGTACCCATGATGCGTCCGGACACCGCCTGCCCGATCATCTCGAGCTCGGTGTCATCCAAGCGCATCGCATCACATGCCGCGTAGTGCGTCATCGCGACATTCAGCGGTAACCAGCTGGCGGCAAGCGCGAGCAGCACATCGTCGTGCGACGCGGCGGGCAGGTGTTCCAAGTACCTGGGAAAGAACTCGAGCTCTCGAAGTGTCTGTAGCGACGACACGATGAGCGAGCCGCGTACTTGTACGACAGTGTCTCCAGCACTGCTTTTGTGATCGATCAACAGTTGCGAGCCCGTGGCCACCACCAGGTAAGTCTATCTCAAAACCAGGTTGCAGGCTGCAACGCGTTCTTGACCTTGACTAGCGCCTCTCGAACTCGAAGGGCTCGCTCGACTCCGAACAATTCACCAGCAGGACAGCCGTGGTATGCGTACCGAATGGAGACGCTCGAACGAATCTCGCTCACATACGCGTGGTATCGAGCCCACGGCAACACCGTGGTGAGCGATGCGCTCGCTCAGTATGTGAAGAACGTCGAACGCCCCGATATCTGGGTCGCGAATCAAGTCAGCCTAGTTCGCGCGAGCAGCGAGCAGGAGATCGATCGAGTGTTGGAGCGAGCGGATCGCGAGCTCGCCCACTGTGACCATCGAATGGTGTTGATCGATCCATTCACGCCGGATGCGTTTACGGCGCGACTCGCCTTACTGGACTATTCTGAGCTCTCGCCCGTGTTGCAGATGGTGTTGACCGGTCCGGTGGTAGGCAAGAGCGCTGCAGCGGACGTCACACTGCATCCGGTCACGACCGAAGCTGACTGGACCACGCTGTACGACCTCGCTCGCGCAGATCACATCGAAGGTAAGACCACGCGCGGGATGGAGCTCGGGGAAGAGATCACGCGCGGAATCGTGGCGGAGTACCGTGCGAAAATCTCGGTATCGCAGTTCTTTCTGGCGCTGAGCGAGGGCGTTGCGTGTGCCTACGGCCAGTCGATCATAGGACCTTACGGAATGGGAATCGTGGAGGATCTGTTCGTGTCGCCCGCCTATCGGAAGCAAGGCATTGCAACGAAGTTGATTCATCACACGGTCGAGTACGCGCGTGAGCGAGGCATGGGTCCGATGTTGATCGGAACACACGTGACCGAGGCGCCGAAGAACATGTATGCGGCGCTCGGTTTCGTGCCGCGGTGTTTGATTCGGGAGTACCTGCTCGAAAAGTGTTGAAGCCTACCGGCAAGCCGAAAGCGCGGGATCGCCGAGCGGCTTTCCACCCCGAGCGACCCCGTCAGCAGCCGAAAGCGGCCTCGACCCGACGCGCCTCAATGAAGCTCGAGCTGCGCGGTAGCCTCGGCGGGATACGGCAGCGGCACAGCCTCTTCGAGCTCAGCAAGAAACCGACTTGCTTGCACTTCGCCATCGGCAATCAGCCTCGAGATCAGCCCCGGCTGGCGCGACAGCTTACTCGGGTAGTCGAGACCTTGCAGGAGCGCCTCGGACATACGAATGAAGCGCACGACGATCGGCTCCGTCACATCGAAATGTAGTTGGGTACGAAAACGCTCGGTCAAAGCGTCATCTCGAATCAGCAAGTTGACGATGTCGATCATCTCGAGCTCGTGATGCAAGCTCAAGTTACCCGCCATTTGGTTTTGGCGACTCGACACGTCACACGCCAACTCTGGAACACTTTCGATCTTGGTCGGATTGACCTGCACGATCCAGATCTCTTGCGGCATCGCATGGTCACCCATGTACTCTCTGCGCAGAAACGCAGTAACGGGAGGATTCGACGAAAAAATCCCGTCCCAATACGAATGCCCGTCGACCGTGACCGCAGGAAACAGACTCGGGATCGCCGCAGATGCCAAGAGTGATTCGACCTGAATCTCCCCGTTCATCGAGCTGAAGATCTTGAAGCTACCTTCGAGTACGTCTGCAGCCGCGACCAACAACACCGGACTCTCCGGCAGCGTCATCAGAGACATCGCGTCGAAGTCCAAGTGCTTGATTAGGAGCGCACGCAGATCCGTGAACTCGGGCCGTCCGATCGCAGCCGCCGTTAGCCTCGCAAACATTTGAAAGATCGGCGACGACGGGCTCATCGCGATACTCGGCATGGCGCCGCTATCGATGAGGCGCATGAGCTGGACACATGAACTATCGAACAACTGCTCGAACGGTGTTTGCGCCGCGAGATCGCGCCAACACGCGACGATGCGATCCTCGATGGCGCGCCCGTTCCCATTCCCGTTCCCGTGCTCATGCTCGTGCTTCAGCAAGCCGTTCCAAGCCAACGCGGCAGTCAACGCGCCACCGGACGTGCCACTCAATCCTACGATCTCGAAACGTTCATGGACTTCGTGTGAGATCAGGGTTTTCAACGCACCCGCAACGAATGCACACTGGCTTCCGCCACCCTGACACGCGATCGCAATACGTCTACGGCCCATCGTGACCTCTCTTGCTGTTCGACTCTCGAATACGAACAAATGATCGAGTGGTCACTCCGGGCCGACGGCACGAAACGAATAACCACTCGTTCGGTCCGATAAGCAACCGTCGAGCCAATGGTCCTCGTCACTCGTTCGTGCTCGGGTCGTGGCTCCGGCGCGGCATGAGTAGCGCGAGATTCACCGCAATTGTTCGTCTCGTTCTCGACCGAAACGGACGGCGTACGTCTGATCTCAATCCAGTCTACGGATGCGGCGGTGCGCTACGCTTCCGCATTCACGCAAGCTACTCGTAATAGTAGCAATCCTTGTACTTCGGCTTGTCCGGCAGCACGGTCGTGAGCAACTCGGCAGCGTAGTCCGCGAACCCACATCGACACGCCATGCAGGCCTGCGTGGTGCGGAGGTCCACGTGTAGACCAGAATGTGGCTCAAAACGTGACTTGAACTGGCCTCGATGCATCGAATATACGGAATTATTGGTGAGGTACATGACGTCAACCGCGCCGCCCGTTCCTCGCATCCGCTACCCCGAGCTCGCTGGATTTCGCGAGCATCACTTGCTCGCGAACGAACCCGCGATCATCGTCGGAGTACCCCAACATCACCCGTTGAAGATCTTCCGATTCTCGCCCGAGTACCTGGCGGATGCGTTGGGTGACCGTGAGTTCCCTGTACTCATGAGTCCAACTGGCTTTCTCAGTTACGAGCGCGACACCCAAGTCATGAAGTTCAGCGACTTCGTGAGGCTCACATTCCGCGAGCAAGATCCAAGCTCGAACTTCTACTTCAAGAACTCGACGAAAGCTCTTCCACCCGGCCTCGACGACAGCGGGCAGATCACGGGCCTGGCTGACTTCTTCACGAAGTCAGTGCTCAAGAATCTTTGGATCTCACGGGGCAGCAATACGGTAGGGCTGCACTTCGATGCCGCGGAAAATCTCAATATCCAGCTGATGGGGCGGAAGCGCTTCATGCTCTACCCACCGGGAACATCCGGCTACTATCCGTGCCCGATGTTCTCTCAGACCGCGCACATCTCGCGCGTGTTTCGCGAGGGACCGGACCTGGACTCGAAACGCTTTCCGGCTTTCGACCCGTCGAAAGGGCGCGAAGTGATCCTCGAGCAAGGGGAGATCCTCTACTTGCCAGCCTATTGGTGGCATCAGGTTACGTCACTCGGCGATGTGAACCTCAACATCAATACGTGGAACCTGCCTGCGCTCAGCAAACAACTCGTGAATTGGAATCAAGCCGTGCGCGGCCACTACCAGGTCCTGTCGCGCTACTTGGCGTTCGGCGACGTGACGAAAGCACCTCCGAGCCAACGACCAAAACCCTGAGTGCCGTGATCGCCCGCTTCCCTAACAGGGTTTCGGGCGACGAACGCCTGAATTGACATCCACATCCACCGAGGCACATCACTCATGTCAGCATTGTCGCCGGAACCGATCCTTCGTCACGTCTACGGGTACTGGGCGAGCTCAATCCTGGCGACCAGCCTGCGATGTGATTTGTTTTCCTATTTGCAGAGCTCCCCGAGCACGGTCGCTGAGCTCGCGACTCGCGCGTCGATCTCTCCACGCTCGACTCAAGCGCTTTTGGATGCGCTGCTGGGAATGGGACTGGTGGAGAAGGCCGGCCCCGATAGCTATCGGAACACGTTGCTTGCATCCGCGTACTTGGTCAAAGGTCAGCCGGAATACCTCGGTGGGTATGCGGGAATGATCCTATCCACGTGGAGGGACTGGGAGAAACTGCCGGATGTGGTCGCGTCCGGTAAGCCGCTGCATCGGCAGGAAGACCCCAACCCGCACAATCCGTTCTGGGAGGATCTCGTCCGAGCACTCGCTCCGTTGTCGTTTCCGCCCGCGCGGGCGGCCGCGAAGTCTCTAGGCATCGCGGATCGCCAAGTGTTCGACTTCCTCGATATCGCAGGTGGTGCCGGCGGCTACTCCGCCATCTGGTTGGGACTCAACCCGAAAGCCCGCTCGGTGCAGCTGGATTGGCCAAATGTCAACGCCATCGCGCGTAGCTACGTGACGAGTTTCGGCGTTGCTGATCGGCTACGGACCATCGACGGAGACATGGAGACGACCGACCTCGGCGAATCGCTCTACGACTGCGTCATCTACTCGAACATCGCGCACGGCATCTCCAGCGCTCGCAACACCGCGATGTTTCGAAAAATCAAACGCGCCCTGAAACCCGGTGGTTCGCTGATGATCGTGGGGCTCGTGCCGAGCGAAGAACGGACCGGCTCTCCCTTGCTGATGATGTTCAACGTCAACCTCATGCTGAACAGCGAGGAAGGTGGAACACATGTCGGAAGTGAGTACGCCGCTTGGCTTCGCGAGGCAGACTTCTCAACGGTTCAGTTCGAAGGCGTCGAAGAACTGCCTTTCACCTTGATATTCGCGGCTTGACGCGCCCCCCCAGGTAGGGCGGAGAATAACGCTCCGAGCCGACCATGGAGATTTTCCGTCCCGAATTGCAGAGCTTCCCGCTACGCGCTTTCCTAGACGAAGCTCGCGACATCCTCGGGGATCAAGGGCTTGCGCAAGTGTTGGCCCGGTTCTCGGTGACCCCGGCCGATCTCAGCGAAAAGTCGCCCTGGGTCTCGCTCGAGTTCGTCGAAGCGCTGTTGCAGGATCTGGTCGACGCGACGAACGACGTCGAGTTCTTCGAACGCGCGATGGTGCGCGGCATGACGGCCAAGTACATCGGCCCGCTCATGCCGCTGGTGGTCGCATTCGGTACACCGTTGTTTTCGTACCGCCAGCTCGTACCTCTGGCAGGCCGCTTCAACAAAACCGGCAAGTGGTCCGCGGATACCACGGGCCCCGGCAAAGCGCGTCTCAGCTGGAAGTCGGCGCCCGGCGCGTCACGCGAAGCAAATCCGCTCATCTGCCTGACACGCTTGATCCAGCTGCGTCGCATGCCGACGTTGTTCGGGCTGCCGGCTGCCAAAGTAAATCACCCCGAATGCATGCTTCATGGCGGAGACGCCTGTGTCTATGAGATCTCGTGGAAGGAGCCGCCCGCGAGGCGTCATGCGCTCATTGGCAGCGCTTCGGGTTTAGTCGCGGGGCTGCTTATCGCCAGCTACGCGGCCGCACCGACTTGGACCGATTGGATCCTCGTCCTCTGTTTGTGTGTCGGTGGCTGGGGTCTCGGCCGCGTCCTGATGTTGAAGGACGACCTTCGATTGCGCGCCAAAGACATCGACGAGCACAACGAAGCGCTCGATCGAGTGACGCGAGCGAACGAAGAGCGTTTCGCAGAGCTGTTGGAAGCTAAAGCCGAAGTCGACAAGAAGGTGGAGCAGCGGACGGCGGAGTTACGCCAAGCCACTCAAGGCTTGTCCGAGGCACTCAGCAAGCTGCAGGACCTCGATCGCACCAAGACCGACTTCTTCAACAACGTGTCACACGAGCTGCGTTCGCCATTGACGCTCATTCTGGCCCCGCTCGATGACCTGATGTCCGGCCGACACACGTCCGGCGGCGAGCGCGCTGCCTACGAAACGATGCATCGCAACGCCTCGCGCTTGTTGCGTCTGATCAACCAACTTCTCGACCTCGCGAAAATCGATGCGGGCCAGATGCAGTTGCATCGCAGGCCCACGGATCTGCCGGACCTGATTCGCGGCAGCCTCGAAGGTTTTCGCGCCGCTGCTCAGAAACGCGGGGTAGTTCTCTCGCATCGCGTGCCCGAAGCGATGTCACCGGTTCTGCTCGACGCGCCTTGGATCGACTCGGCCCTAACGAACCTCGTCGCAAATGCGGTGCGATTGACGCCGCGCGGCGGGACAGTGCAAGTCCTCCTCACGGACTCGGGCGATGAAGTCAGACTGTCAGTGAACGACGATGGTCCCGGCATTGCGCCCGAAGACCAAACGAAGATCTTCGAGCGCTTCGCCCAAGGTGATAGTACGAAGCGTGTGATCGGCGGTACGGGTATCGGTCTCGCACTCGTGCGCGAGGCGGCCCGCTTGCACGGGGGCGACGTAGAGCTCGTTTCCGAGGTCGGCAAAGGCTCGAGCTTCACGTTGCGGCTGCCGAGGCGCACTGATGTCGAATCGGCGTCGGGCGCGCCTGAACGAACGATCCCATCTCTGCCCGCCGTGCGTGTGCTCGCGGACGAGGTTTCTTCCGAACCTCCGGAACTCGCCGAGCGCTCGGGGCCCCTTGGTGGAGCGCCGCTGGCGCTCGTCGTCGAAGACAATCCAGAGCTACGAAACTTCATCGCGGACGTTTTATCTGCGCGCTATCGGGTGCGTTCAGCCGCGGATGGTCGCGCGGGCTTGGCACTCGCCAAGGAGCTGCGCCCCGACGTGGTCGTGAGTGATGTCGCGATGCCGGAGATGGATGGCTACGAGTTGTGTCGCAGGCTGCGGAGCCAGGAAGAGACCAGTGGCGTTCCGATTCTGCTCGTCACCGCACGCACGGATGTCACGAGTGTCTTGCAAGGCTTCGACGCAGGCGCGAACGACTATCTGCTGAAACCCTTTCACGCGCGTGAGCTGCTAGCGCGCGTGGATGTTCACGTGCGCTTGCGCCGTCTGATCGGCCAACTCGCGCGTCAGGAGCGCCTCGCCGCACTGGGCTCGCTAGCGGCGTCCGTCGCACACAACGTGCGGAACCCGTTGAGTGCCTTGATCTCGGGTTTGCCCGCGATGCGAACGCGTCTCGCACCGGTAGTGGATCAGCCTACCGGCGAACTGATGGGTATGATGTTGGATTCTGCGGAACGGATCGAACGGATGACACTCGATTTGTTGGATCTGTCGCGAATCGATCGTGAGTTGTCAGGAGAGTTTGCACCGGGTGCGGGACTCTTAGCGTGCACGCGCATCGTCGAGTCACGTGTGACGTTCGACGTGCACCTGATGGTCGACGTGGACGACAAGGCCATTGCAAACGGCCGTGCCGGCGACATGAACCACGTATTCATGAACGTGATCGACAACGCGCTGCGCGCGGTAGGTTCGAAAGGAACGATCGAAGTGCGCGGGTTTGTCGATGGCGATGCGTACGTGGTGACCGTGGCCGATTCCGGAGTGGGTATCCTGCCGAGTGAGCTCGGACGTATCTTCGAGGCGTTCTACACGACGCGCGCAGCAGGTGAGGGGACGGGGTTGGGCCTCTCCATCGCGCGGCAGATCCTCGAAGAACACGCCGGGTCCATCACGGCGGGGGCCACAGTGCTGGGTGGTGCAGTGTTCACGATTCGGATGCCGCTGCGACCGGCCGCGCTCGCTGTCGCCTGAGCGCCTCGTCGCTCAGCGAGCTCAATCCGCGGAACGAAGCTCGGTTTCGTCGTGCCAGAAGAACTTCGCTTCGGCTTGCGAGAAGTCCGGAGCCACCTCGAAGCGAACGCTCCCCTTCACCTTCGCGACGTGCGCAAACCCCTGACACGCGCCGTTCCAGCTGTGTAGGTAGTTGTTGTAGCGACGCACTTCGGCCGCGATCTTGCTGAAGCGAATCGTCGGCTGCCCATCCGGCGTCGCGATCAGCTCCGGCTCGCACATGTCCTGGTAGACCAGTGGCCAACCCTTGGCGAAGAGTCTCACGACGCTCGTAGGCGACCGGCCGAGTACCTTCACCATTCCGGAGACGAAGTTGCGTAACAAAGGCCGATCGACCAGGTCAGCCACCGATTCTCGCCAGCAGCGAACCGCACGCTCGACCCCGAAGAGCTCGACCATTGCATCGACCGTCCAGTGATCGTGCTCGAGCGAAATCCAGGACGACGCGGGCGCAGTCTCGATGATCTCGCGCGAAACCGCTGGAACCCGCTGCATCACGCGCAGGCGTGAGCCAGGCTCGAACTTGTCGAGGAATGCCAGCGTGTCCCGAACCGCGCTAGCCCGCACCGCGGGATTGACCACCACACCGGCAGTATGACAGCAACCAGCCGAGACCTGCCAGAACGAGCTGTGCTCACACTGCGGAGAGTTCGCATCGCAGCTGGCGTGAACTCGGACACCGCGGCCCGCGCGCTTGCGCTTTCCGAGAGACGCGACCTCGAGTGTTCAGGGGCAGCCGTCGACCGGCTTCAAGTTGTCGACTAATAGATATGCCGGAGTCGGCAGCGTCATATCGGAGTTCGTTCGTAGCGTGAGTTGTGTCATGAACGAGCGGATCCGCAGCGTCATGCAGTAGTGCTGCCAGCCGGTTTGCAAAGGTGGCGACGCCCACAACAACTCGCGTCGCGAGCAATCCACACTGAGACCACCCCACACCTCGAGAAACACTTGCTCGGTCTCGGGGACTATCCCCGCGCCAATGTTCAAGCGGGCGAGATCGAGCTCGACGCTCATGGGAGTGTCGTCGGGAATCGGACCGCAGAATGGCTGCGACACTTGCTCGCCCTCACCGAGCGCGAGAAACGTGAGCCCATCCGTAGGCTCAGGAATTGTCCCGAGTGTCTGCGCGACCGTGTTGTTGCCGACATCCGGCGTGTTGGTCGCCATCGGATTCGTGCAGGCGCTCCACGGCGGAGCATCGAACGCCTGATCCTGACCGAAGTTCGCAGCCGGCGTACCCTCGAACGAACGATTCTCTAGACACAACTTCGGGCGCACTGGTGGTGCGGGGAGCACCATCGGCTTCGGGCAATCGATGTCGACCGCTCGCTCTAGTCGAACGGCTTGCGGCTCCGAGCGCGACGCAGTCGCATCTCGTGCGGTCACAGACAGAGTGAGGTCCGCGTTCGCCAAGCACACCGTGCGCTGCGCGCGGATGGTCCCATCACTCCACTCGAACTCGTAAGGTGGCTGCCCTCCCCAAGCTTGCGCCTCCAAGTCGAAGCACTTGCCACAGTCGATCGACTTGATGCGAACCGAGACCTGCGGAACGACGTTGGCATCGCGAACACTCGCAGGTTCCATCGGTACCGACGCATCGTGGGTCGGGACCACTTCACTACTCGAGCCCGCGCTCATCCCGGGCTCGTCGCCGAGCATCACAGGCCCGCAACTCGACACAAAGAGGCACAGCACTGCGCGCCACATGCGCCCCTTGTACCGTAGCGAGGGTGGTGGTTGAAGAGCCGATCAGTTTAGTTCGCGAATACTTCTCGAGCTTCTTTCGCCGCTGACGGCTGCGAGTGTCGGTGGTGCGTCCAAAACCGCGCGGTTCGCGATTATTTGCGGTCGACATCATAAAACATGACCGGTCCGTGCATCGCTCTCATCGGCACTCATGCCGCGAAAGGACGCCAGACGCGCCGTGGGAAGTGACCTGAGCCAACGTGTCGTCTACGCACTCCTCGCAATCCTCTTGGGCGTGGGAATATTGGGAAGTTGCGGCGATGACGCGCGCGAGGACGATGGCGGACGCGTGGGCGCGGACGCGGGTGTGGGCGACCGGCGTTCCAACCACGACAATCGTTCGACCGATAGTGCTACGCCGGACCTGCGCACGGACGCCGGCTCCGGGATTCGCGGCGTTTTGGACGCAGGCCGAGACGCCGCTTTCAGCGACAGCGCGAGCCCCTTCGAACCTCCGGATCGGGCCGGCTGTCCTACTCTCGAGTTCCCGAACTTCTTCGTGCTTCCGAGCTGCTGCACTTCGAGAGGCATGTGTGGAATCGATACGTCTACGGTCGGTGGTCCAGGTTGCCTCGACCTCGCGACTGCTGCGGAGCGGGCGCGTATGGCGGGCGCGAGCGCCGTCTTCCCTGCACCACGCGTGTGTGACGACTCGGACGGAGGCGCGCAGGAAGATGCAGGCTTCTGACGCCCGTCCGGCCGCCTGAGAAGGCTGTAGCTCACGGCACTCGCGAACCGTGCCGATCATAATTCAGGCGGCCGCACGGACATCACACGACCTCGAAGACGTTTGGCTCCGGAGCCCATCACTCATGAAACCGGATCTCAAAATCATCCACATCTGTTTGGCAACGTTCGTCGGGTTGTTCGCAAGCGGATGCTCGAGCCATCACGATTCCGGATCGAGCCCCACCAAGGAAGAAGACGCGGCGATGTCCGGCGATGCCGGTATGGGAACGATGTCAGATGCTGCAGTCGACGACACTCTGACTGTCAGTGGTCCCGTCAGCAGTGGAACAGGAAATCCGTTTACCGCTAGCGCTGCAGATCTCGCCGGCGCGGACTACTCCGAAAAGGAGTTCTTCTTCGAAGGCGAAGCGACCGCGTACGCGCTGCAAGGCATGACGACGGACGGTAAGTGGAACCTAATGGCGGCCACCAGAGCCCCGTTCAACTCGCGCATGCTCGTGCGCCGGCCGATCGATCAGTACATCGTCGATTTCAACAAATCACTGGCGAGCGATTCCAGTGTGATGTGTGAGGGCGCTAACAATGGTCCGCAGCAGTTCGTGATCAGAGCGGCTCTACCACTCACTCGACGGCTGGATGCGCGATGGGACCGCGCCGCCTCGCGGCGATGTATTGACGACGGACGCAAACGGAGCGCTGATGGTGGACGATCATGGCAACGCGCGTGGCGGAGTCAGATCGCCAGATGTGGACGTGCCCATCGCCACGCTGAGCGGCGAGCCGGCAGGGACTGGCGGGGACGTCTGGTGCTTCCTGTTTGGCAGCACCACACCGTTTGCGCCAGAAAAACTTTCGATGTTGTACCCGACGCACGACGATTACGTGACGAAGGTCAAGGAATCTGCAAGTAAGTTGCTCGATGCGGGGTTCCTCCTGGACCCTGAAGCAAAAGTTGTGGTGGCCGAAGCGGATGCGGCGCCGGTACCAAAGTAAGCTGGAGTCTTCTATCTCACACAATTATTCTGCTTCGCCAAAACTACCGCACGCGTCTCGTTACAGAGGGTCGCGGCCGCTCAGCGCAAATCCGCTCGGCCACCTGGTGATCGGTCTCGTACTCTCAATCAGCTGTTCGAAGTCACACGACGTTACGAAGCAGGAGATCGAAGACGCAGGCGACTCCGAGACGCCCGATGCTCGGGCACCTGAGGTGCCCGACGATGGTTTGTGTGCGGAGCTAGCCGCGATTCAATGCAGTGCGGAGCAGCGATGCTGTCCGTCGCCGATGCGCAGCCTCGAACGCTGTTCGGCCGATCTCACGCAAAGCTGTCAGCAGACCGCTTACCTCGACCCGATCGCGATGAGTCAGAACAGTAACTTCGATGCTAGCGCCGCAGAACGCGCATTCGACGCGCTCGAACAGCTCACGCTCGAATGTGACCTGTCGATCGCGCGCTGGGCTCTGAGTGAGGACGGTCTGCGCGGTATATTCAAGGGATCGCTCGAGCGAGATGAAACCTGCACGCCGGTGGGTGGCGCGTCGGCAGATCGCGGAATCGTCGCCGCGGCGATTTCATCGTGCCGGCAAGCGGACGACCTCGCGTGTCTACCGAAGGGTCTCCTCGGCGAGTGGACTTGCGTGCCGAGACAAGCAGTCGGGCAAAGCTGCCTGACGGACGACAACTGCCAAGGCGACAGCATCTGCAACAACGCAGGGCAGCCAGCCTTGGGGAGTTGTACGGCGCGTCTGCCGCTGGGAGCGGCGTGCACCGCTGCGAACCAGTGCGTATCGCTCGCATGCGACGGTGAGAAGTGCGTCGAGCCGGACGTGCAGTCTGTGTACTGTCCGGCGCCGTGACGCTGCAGCTAAGAATCCAAGTTCGCCAGCTTCGAGCCAAAGACCATCTGGCTGGTCGAGAAAGTGACAGCCATCGAGCAGTGGCGACACCTTGGTCGGAGCCAGCTACGAATACGGTCGTCGGGGAGCGTAGAGCTTGCACGGCGATTCCCACGTCCCTCAGCTGCTGTGATCCGAGCCGCCACGCAGCCCCTGGAGGCTCACAAAACACGATCCCTTACACGCCGCTGCGCACATTTGTGCGGGCCGGGCGCCTATTCGTCTCCGATCAGCGTAGGGTCACCATATGCGAACCGTGATCGGTGAATACGAGTCTCTCGCTGCGGCACAGCAAGCCGTACGAGCTCTGGAGGTGCAGACCTCGACGCAATACATCGTGATCTCGGATCAGACGAACAGCTGGTGGCAAAAGCGGGATGTGCGGCGCGATCGCAGCCGCGACCACGCACACAGCGCGAACTTCGTCGTCTCGATGACCGGCACAGCCGACAGCATCGAGCAGGTCCGCCTGCTGCTCCACCCGCCGACCACGCGCTAGTTGGAATCGCGACTGATTAACTGTTCGCGTGTCTGGAAGTGCTGGTATGCCATCCCGCGGTTGACGCCGGCGCGCTGAGCGACCTGGGCGACACTGAGGCCGTCCGTGCTGAGCTACTATCGGCACAACGATGGATTTCTCACTCAGCGCAGATCAGCAAAACATTCGGGACGCGATCCTGAAGCACTGCTCGCAGTTCACTGACGAGTACTGGCTCGAGCGCGATCGGTCGGGCGTCTTTCCACACGACTTCGTCGAGTCGCTGGTGGAGCGTGGCTGGCTCGGCATCGCGATGCCCACGCAGTACGGCGGTTCCGGGCTCGGCATCACTGAAGCAGCCGTGATGATGCAGGCGATCGCGGAATCGGGTGCAGCCATGACCGGCGCTTCGAGCGTTCACATTCCGGTGTTCAGCGTTCAGCCGGTCGTGTTGTTTGGAACGCAGGAACAGAAACAACGCATCCTGCCTGAGGTCGTGAGCGGGAAAGACCGCGTCTGTTTTGCGGTGACCGAGCCGAATGCGGGTCTGAATACAACGGAGATCAAGACTCGGGCGGAGCGCCGCGACGGCGGCTACCTGGTGAACGGCGAGAAGATCTGGATCTCCACCGCACAGGTCGCAAATAAGATGTTGTTGCTTGCGCGCACCACGCCACTCGAACAGGTGAAGAAGAAAACCGAAGGACTCTCACTGTTCTATACGGATCTGGATCGATCGAAGATCGAGGTGCGCCTCATCCACAAGATGGGCCGGCACGCGGTCGATTCGAACATGCTGTTCATCCAGGATCTGTGGGTGCCGGAGGAAGATCGGATCGGCGCCGAAAGCGCGGGGTTCAAGAGCTTGCTTCACGGGCTCAATCCAGAGCGCGTGCTGGTCGCAGCGGAAGCGATCGGCATCGGCCGCAATGCGATCGCGCGCGCAGCCCGTTATGCGCGCGAACGCATCGTGTTCAACCGACCGATCGGCATGAACCAAGGCATTCAGCACCCGCTCGCGAAGTGCTGGGCGCAGCTCGAAGCTGCAAACCTGATGGTGATGAAAGCCGCAACCTTGTTCGACAAGGGGCTCGATTGTGGCGTCGAAGCCAATACCGCAAAGTACTTGGCTGGGGAGTTCGCCTTCGAGGCCTGCCATACCGCGATGCTCACACTCGGAGGCATGGGTTACGCCCAGGAATATCACATCGAACGCTTGCTACGCGAAGTGCTGATCACTCGAATCGCGCCCGTAAGCCCGCACATGATCTTGAACTTTCTCGCCGAGAAGGTTCTCGAGCTTCCCAGGTCGTACTAAGGCGCAAGGAAGTAGAGTGTCGCCTGCAGGCACCGCACCTGAGGCTTGTGATGGGACTAATCGTCCTGAACGACGACACCGGTTGCGTCGCCGACATCGTGTGTCATGCGACTGATCTGCGTCGCTACTTCGCCCGGATACACGAACGGTCGCGCGTGCTCGACGACGAAGACAGCCAAGCCGCTGATCACGCAGCCGGCCTCGTTGTAGTGACTCAAGAGCACGGGGCGGTAGCTGGTTTCGCCGAACGCCGTCCATTGCGTGACGACCGAAAGCTGTGAAGCGCCGGTGATTTGTTCGCCACTCTGAGTCTCGGCGAGAACGTACTCGCGCGCCATCGTGTGCAATGCGTCGCTCGGCTCGCTTGGCCCGAGGCTGGCAACCCAGCTGAGCCCATCCTTACGCATCAAATACAGGTAGCCCGCCGTGGCACCGCTGTGCTGCGCAAGCAGGTCGAGGATCGCGTGCGCGCGTGAGTTTGCGTCGTTGCATGCGCCGAGCCGCGATTTGACGATGCTCGCCGCGACACTGCGCTGTGCGGCATCGAGCATCGGTGCTTGTGAGGCAATCTTCCGCCGTTGCGCATCGCGTCTCAGTTTTTGAAGTTTGGCGGACAGCGCAGAATTCGCTGCCTTCGCAAACTCTTCTTCGCACAGCGCGAGGTGACGATCGTAACCAGCGGCGTCGTCGAGGAGCACTGCGACCCGTGCGCGCGCTTCGTAGGCAAGGCCGAGGATGAGTCCACTCGCTCCGCCTTCCAGACAGCGCTCGACGATCTCGTCGGCGGTCTGCACAGCCTCCGCTTGCTTCAGCTTGGCCTCCGCAACGCACAGTGCGAGCGAGATCCAGCGGGACATGCTCGCGCCGAGCTCCGCACGCGCGGCCGCTGCGATGTATACTCTCCCCTGTTCGACTGCAGCAGCGGCGTCGCCACCCGCATCGATCGCACGGACGTGCGCCGCTGCCAGCTGCGCCCAAATCTGGTGTGTACCTGCGTCCCAGCTGCGCAGCAACTCCGCGAGGATGACCCTGGCGCCGGCGCTATCGCCGCGGATGCGTTGGTACTCCGCCTGACCGTAGGCGAGCAACACGTTGAAGGACGGATACTGCACCGCGAGTGGCGCCACTTCATCCAGGCTCTGCTTCAGACGAGTCAGGTCGTCCATCGCCGCGAACGCGATGACTTGCCACGGCAGATGCGTGCTCTCGTAG
>DASRXR010000889.1:0-26517 GCA_035687405.1 Polyangiales bacterium | reverse complement strand
CTTCGCGGGCTACAGTGGTGTTGGGCAGAAGCTCGGCCGGATGATGGCGTTCCCGGTGCGCAAGGCGATTGCGAGCATGTACGACGTGCGAGCGTCGTCTGCGCGAGCGTTGCCGGAGCTCATTCGTTCAGCGGCGGATCGCGTGGAGAAGCAGCTCGAAGGGGGACAGCGCTACTTGATCGAGGATCGGTTGACGCTGGCGGACATTACGGTTGCGTCGTTGTTGGGGCCGATGACGGGCCCGGTCGGTTCGCCGTGGGCGTTCGATTTGGATCTGCCGGAGTTCGCGGCTTTGAAAGCGGAGCTCAGTGCGAGGCCGGTTGGCGAGTACTTGAGGCGTCAGTACGAGATGCGACACGCTGCGAGTGTTTAGGCGGTGGTGGTTCGATCCGACTCAGTCTGGCAGGCCGTTTACGACCGTTGTGATCTCGAACCGCCGCGTTTCGACCAAGCTTGCGGTTGCCATTCCGCCGTCGATGCACACGATGCTGCGATCTTCGCGCAGCCCGCAAAACTGAAGCCCACCGATGACGGTGTGGATGAGCGGGATGTCGGAGGTGATCTCGACTGCGAAGTTGCCGACGACGTCCGGTTGCCCCATCTCCGACCAGATGATCGATGGCACGTTCCACATCAACGTGGTGCCATCGCTGTTGCGACTCGACAGCGAGAGTGAGCCGAGTGAGCTGATGTCGACTGAGTTTTCAGACGATGGCAGTGTGACGGTGAAGCCGTCCTCGAAATCTTGGCAGACGATGTTGCGTGCTGCGGTGATGCCGCAGACTTCTCGTTCTGAAGGCATTGCGATTGCGTGTGCGTTGCGAAGTGCTTCGGCTTCTCGTGGCTCGGGCCACGTTCCGGTGGTCGGGTCGAATCTGAAGCAGCGGACCCAACCTGGTTTGCCGCGAGCGCAGTATGCGCTGATCGAGCCGGCGCGTAGTTCGACTGCGTCTGACAGTCCGGAGATCGGTTGCGGTATGAGATTGCCTGACTCCGGTGAGGTGTCCGGTGATTCGCCCCAGCATTCCACGGTGCCCTTGGTGCCGCGCAGAGTGCACGTCGAGAGTGAGCCGACTGCGATTTGGATCGCGTCGTCGATGCCGTTTGCACGTACTGCGGTCAGCGAGTCGTCGCGAGTTCCATCGCCGATCTGTCCGGACTCGTTGGCGCCCCAGCAACCAACTTCACCCGTGCTGCGTCGAATGCAGGTGCGGCCGGTGTTAGTCGCGACTTCGACGACGTCGTCGCCTGCGCCGGTCGCGGCGACTGGGGTGGTGGAGTCCTCAGTGGTTTGATCGGCAAGTTGTCCGCGGAAGTTGGCGCCCCAGCAATAGAGGCCGGCATGTCGAATGGCGCAGGCGTGTGTCCCGCTTGCGGAGACGATGCCGTCTAGCTTTTCGGTGGGGGTCGGGCCGGCGTTGGAGTCAGATTCGGTGCCCGCGTCGTACGTGAGTATGGGGTCGTCATCGCCGCTGCAAGCTGCGGACAGCGCGAACAGAATGAGCCAGGCAGTTCTGCAACCTCGATGCACGATCATGCGCGAACACTAGTGCAGATAGCGGAGTGGTCGAGGGTGTTCTGTGGCCAGTGAGATGGCACGAGCCGAACCGTGTGGCGGAGTGAGAAGCGCGAGAGAAGTCCGTGTTTCAGTCTGTTAGCGACTGTGTCTGACGGGTGAGCGTCGAGCTGTCATACCGGTTGGGTCAGCGTGCATGGTTAAAGTGCGCCGTGACGGTGCCATACATTCGTCAGCGCGGCCTGCTCGAGCCGTCGCGGGCAGCAATCTGCGAGTGTAGCTGCGAGCGACGGTGTGGACGGAGGCGCAATTGGTCACAGCGGAGGTGGGGGCGCCTGCTGCTGGGGGCGGCGGAACCGCGGCTGGTCGCGCGTCGCGATAGTCGCGGGCTGTCCGGGCGTCGAACGATGGGGACGAAGCGTGATGCAGCAGTCCAAGCGCGAGCCGAAAACGCGTCGGCTTAGTAGGCAGCGCGATCGGCTGTTAACTGATTGGTCGTTGGTTCGAGTCCAGCTTCCGGCGCCCCTTGATTTCCGGTACTTAGCTGCGTTTTTGAACGCTCACTGCGCGGCCAATCTTTGCGGCAGTTTACTTCCGTGGCGGAGATTCGAACCTGTATGCATATGCGTTCAGCGGTCCTGTCAATGTGATCGATCCCACTGGTCATTTAGGGTTTCTCGCGACGATGGCGATCGGTGCAGCAGTCGGAGCTGTCGCAGGCGGAATCGCAGCAGCTGTCGCCGGACAAGACGTGGTGGCGGGAATTTACGGCGGTGCCGCCGCGGGGCTCGCTGCTGGATCGGGCCTATTTATTGCCGGAATTGCCGCTGAGGTCGGTGGCGGACTGCTCGGCGCGTACGCCGCAGCAGGCTATTCTGCGACTGCAAATCTGCTTGGCCAGGCTGTGCAATTCGCCTTCGATCCATCAAGGAGCAACGGCGCGCCAATTTGCGGCGGGGAGTTCCAACCCAATCTACGAGCAGCCGCGATCGCAGGTCTCGTCGGTGGACTTACACTTGGTGTAGGATCGGCTGCAGGCGCGTATGCTGAACAAATCTCGACCGCCGCAGAAGTCGCGACAGAGGCAACCGTAGGTTGGCTCAGTAGTTCGGCTGAGCTGGGTGCGAACACAGCATTCGGCCATTGACCTCGATGGAAGTTCACCCTGCCACACCATCTGAAGCTGCTGCGATTCACCGGATTCGTACGCTCGAAATCTTACTGAGTATAGGAATGCCGGTCGTATTCGGTATTGGCGTGTGGCTCGGACTAAATGTCGAGCGCCACATCGGACTGCTGCTTATGGGCAGCTACACCGCGGGGTGCTTGTCTTGGCTGGCGTGGAGAGTCCGATGCCCGCGCTGCAGCTATCACGCCGGACGCGCGGTGATGAAGACCGGCAAGGACATCGCAGTATGTCCGAAATGTCGTGTGGACTTTTCTGGGCGCAGGAGCGCGGCACGAGAGCGCACGGAAGAGTGAGCCGTTGGAACTAGCGATCGACCCGTAGTATGAACAACGCGAGTTTCACTGGTCCCGAGCATTGGCAGAGATGCCAGGCGGAATGGAATCCGACGCCTACTATTCTTTTCAGTATCCGACGGCCGGACGCCGAGCTGTCAAGCAGCCGCGAGGTTGCGGCGGCGTCTGCAGGCAGGCCGACGTCCCGGTCCGAATGCGCACGACCCGTAAGCTACTTCTGCCCGCCTACCTCGAAGTCCACCACATGACGAGACTTGCCGACCGAGGGCCCGACGTATCGGAGAACGCGATCGCGACGTGACCAGACTGCTACCGCGCGTTGCGCTTCGCTGTGGCCCGCAAGCAGTGTAAAACGCGACTTCCGAAGCGGCTGGAACCAGCTTCGACAGGAATGACGCCGCAGAGTCGGACTCGTTCCGACCATTTCTGGAAGTTGTTGGGCGGAAGCGTGGAGGCGGTGTCTCGCACGTGCGTTGAGCCGATGAGCGAGCGGCGGCGTGCTGCCAGGGATCACGCCTCTAGCGCTTCAAGGCTCGCCATCGAGCCGGAAACTCGAAGTCACCACATCTCCGGCGTCGTAGAGAGCCTTGCTCAGCGCCTGCACGAGTAGCGTCGGAGGGCGCCGCAATGCACTTGAACCGCGCGCCAACCAAACAACACCGGTTACAATGTTGCCGTGCTCCGAAGGATGGCTAAGCACGACCGCGGCGAAGCGAGACTCTCCTTCCATCCACGATTCTGTTACGCCGGTGGTGCCGGTGACAGTTTCGGTCATGTCCTCGCGGAGGACCGCTTCGCGAACGAGTAGAGTCGAGCGCTCGTCCATGTCGAGCAACGGAGTCGGGGAACCGAGCTGAGCTGCAAGCACCGTCTCTCCGTCGCTCACCAAGTACAGAAAGCCCGAAGTCGAACGCATCGCATTTGCGAGGAGTCGCAACGCACGTTCACATCGCTCGGCCGCGCCGCGAGCCGTTTCAAACAGCGTGAGCACAGTCGTCCTCACGTCTTCGGCACCCGCACGAACATCCGGTTCGGGAATCGCGCTGCCCTCGATCAGTCCGGTATTCCTCGCCGCCACGATGAGCCTTTCGTGGCGCGCTAGAAGATTGTTGCGACTGCCGAGTCGATACTGATCTGCACACGCGTCCGCGTACTCCGAGAAGGCCCGCGCGTCCGCCATGTAGAGTGCAACGTAAGCGCGCACCTCATAGGCTTGGCCGAGGTGCACGCCTCCGCCGCCTTCCGCGCTCAAGTGGTCGATCGCACTCTGGATGTGGCGAAGCGCATCCGACTGTAGTCCAAACCGGCTCTCCGCGAGCGCGAGCGGTGTGAGTAGGTGGTGAATCCCGTAGTCTGTGCCGGCCGCCTCCAATCGAGTAAGCAACGCTCGACCTTGCGTCACAGCGAACTCGAATGCGTCCTGCTGGACGAGCGCTGAGATCCACGCGCCCGCGCAGTACGTCCAAGCCAGGTGGTCGACGTCCATCATTGCGAGTCCGCGTTCGAACTCGAGCTGTGCCTGTACGTAGTCACCACGCGCCGATTGATAGGCGCCGCGCCCGCAGTGCACGACCGGCTTCCAACCCTCGTGAGCGCGCGCCATCGCTTCGACGTCTACCAAACACTGTTTGGCGCGAACCAAATCGCCGATCGCCGCATAGCCAAACGTCGTTTGCATCGCGTGCGTTCCCTCAAACAGCTGCGGAGGGCAATTCTGAATCTGAAGTAGCTCCGTCTGGGCGCGGTGGTGCTCCGCTCCGATTCGATCACCGCGTGCGAGCGAGTACAGCTGCCGCAGTCGAAGTGCGCTCACTGCAAACAACGGATTGTCTGCGATCGCAGTTGCGCGCTCGAGCGCGCTCGGTCGGCCGAGAACTGCCTCCGCCATCCCTGCAGCCCAGAGCGACGCCGCGTGCACATGGAAGCGATGCGATCCTTCCAGCCCTGCACCGTCGGGCTCTGCGACTCGACGCGCGATCTCGAGGTAGGCGCGACGGGCCGACTCGCTGTGTCCAGACAACATCGCCAGCGCACTCTCATGATTTTTTTGGACGACCGCGAGCGCCGGCGACAGAATCGCGAGCGGTGCAAGCGACGGCATCGAGCGCAACAGCGCCGCGTCGAAGACTCGGCCGGCCATCCCGATCGCTTGGATGATGAGCTGACCCAGCGCCGTCAATGCAGCGACCAGCGCCAAGCCGCGCTCTTGCTCGGGTGTTGCGTCGTACCGCTGCTGTGCCGCGCCGAGCGCTCGCGTGAGTAATTCGCTATCCGGGACCTGACCGGCAAGCTCGTCGATCAGGTCGAGCCCCGTATCACATCGCAGCTGGGTCGCGACGTCCCGGAGGCAATCCCCCTCGAAACGCGCGCTCAGAGTTGCATATGCAACGAGCTCGAGTTGGAGCCCGAGCCGATCACGCAACGGTCGCTGTAGGCTCCGGCACGCTGCGATCAGAGTGTGGTACGTGTCAGGCCAAGTCTTTGGAAGCCCCTGCAGGTATTCGAAAGCAGTTTCGGGATCGCGCACACGTCCATCGCGTCCGTCTTGGATCTCAGCCACCAACATGTCGAGTGACTCTTCCACTCTGCCCGCGAGCAGTAGCTGCTGAACCCGTCGAAAAGCAGTTCCGGGGCGCTGCTCGAGGACTTTCGCGATACGTAGATGCAACTCGCACCGCTGATCCGATTCCAGCTCGGCCAAGAGCACGGGCTCCCAACCGGGGCGACTGAGTCCGACCTCGTCTTCGTCGATGCTCACGATCCCGGCTGTCGTCAATGCTTGAAGATCTGCCTGCAATTGTTTCAGGTTCCGATGCGAGCTCAACTGCAAACACTCGTCGACGGAGACCCACGTGAGCTCACCGAGTGCCAACATCTGAGCGAGCTCGACTGCACTGTGCGGCAAGTTGGGATCGAGCGTCTCATCGACCGCGCTCGCAAGGAACTCGACATCGAGGCTCGACGGTAGAGTCCAGGTTCCAGCGGCGTACTTGCAGAAGCCCCGTTGGACCAAGTGATGCGCGACCCGCATGATTTGCGCAGGGTTGCCGTGCGTCACGGTGAAGATCCGATTCGCGAGCCAACGCACGTTGGTTACGTCGCCGAACAACGAGACGATGAGCTCCTCGCAGTGAACTGCTTCGAGATTTCGTAGCCGAGTCGAGTCTGCGGCTGACGCCAATAGCTGCACAGCACGCTGGTCGTCACGATGCCCCGCCTCGCTTGTGGCGGAGCTGAGGAGGAGGATCCGGTGTTCGGTCGCGCTGTGACCCAGCAGGGCAAAAAATGCCGCCGAAGGTTCATCCAGGCGATCGAGGTCGTCGACCACCAGCACAAGTGGACGCTGGAGTCCTACCGATCGCAGGACGTCGCGGAGAGCAGTTTGCAATTCTGCGCGCGGGGCCTGCCCGTGGCTCGGCGCTGTGGTTTGCTGCGGAACGAGCGTCATCGCCTTACCGAGTGGGTGCGCGTTCGTCGCCGGCATGACCGGAGCCAGAACCGCCGCGTGCGCGGCCAACACCTTCGCACTCTGCTCCGGCAGCAGTTGAATGATTTGTTCGAGCAGACGGCTGACTCCACCCCAGCGCCGTAGGCCCACTGCTCCAGCATCGACGCGCAGGACCGGCCTGCCTCCGAGCTTGGCTTGGAGCGCACAGGCGTCCAGCAGGCGTGAACGCCCGCTGCCGGGCTGTCCGTGGACGTGCATCGCTGCGCCGCGACCTTCGGAAAGCTTGTGCAAGCGCCGAGTGAACGCGGCGACCTGTTCATTGCGGCCGACCAAACTCGGGGTCGACAGATACGAGTCACTCACCAACAGCGCTTCTTGGATCTCGAAACCACCGATGGCGCTGAGCCGCTCCATCACTTCCGCTGCTAGTGCGGGCCGCGCGCTCGGCACCTGGTGCAGGAGCGCCATGATCAAAGCATCGAGCGCGGCAGGAATATCCGCTACGAGTTTCGAGGGTGCGGGCGGCACCCGGCTCCAGAGGTCCGGCAACTCTGCGAGCGTGCGTGCCGGATAGGCGTGACGCTTCGTGAGCGCGTAGTACGCGGTCGCGCCGAGCGCATACAGATCAGTTTGACCGTCCAATGCCTCACCGTTCAACGCCTCGGGTGCGATGAAAGGTGGCGTTCCAACAATGTGTTTTGTGCGGCCGAACGGCGCCATCGATCCGAAGTCGAACAGCTTGGCCCGCCAATCCGAGGTGCAGCGCACGTTCAGCGGTGTCAGATCGCGGTGCACCAATCGCCGAGAGTGGATCAGTGCAAGCGCGGAGCACACGTCGGATAAAAGTCGGCAGCACTCACGCCACGGGACTGGCGAGCGCTGTCGCAAGTCACCGCCCGTGAGCAGCTCCATCGTGTAAAAGGGTCCTTGGTCATCGGTGTCGTAGTCGTAGACCTCGATGATTCGGGGGTGCGCGAGTTGCGAGAGCGTGTGGTACTCGAGCTCGAACAGTCGGGCGACGTGGCCTTCCGATGCGCCGCCGCCGAGCAGGCGTTTGAGCGCGACCGCGCGGTCAAGGACGCGATCGTGCGCGCGATAGACTACGGCCATTCCGCCGCGACCCAACACAGCCTCAACGCTGTAGCGCTCGGCGATGACTTTGGGAGGTTCGGCGTTCGTCGGCGGTGCTGACACCATCGAGTTGTATAGTAGCTGGTGATCCCAAATTTTATTTGACGAGGCGCGCGCGCGCCTCCTCTCGTGCACTTCGAGCGAGGCGGGTGTGTGTGAATGGAGGAGCTCCACCACCGCGGTCGATGCTGCCGCTAGCCGCGGCATCGTCCGATTGTCGAGGGGTCTGTTTGTCGGGTGAACGTGGCAGGTTGCGGAATGTCGCGAGCGGTCATCCCGAGCGTTCAGGTGTCCTCGAACGACAATTCAAAATACTAGCGATTGTCGAGAGATTGATAAAAGTAGAGCAATCAGCTGGTGAAAGATGGGCTTGTACCCGCTATGGGCTGGTCGAGTCTCGAGATCGTGGGAAAGTCTCGTGCGGTAAGTGGAGGAACGGACGTGAGTGATGGTGATGGGCCGCGGGAACCGAGCCTTTCGGTACTACTGATCCGGCCGTGTTTGAGATTGCTTCGTACGCTCCCGAACGCGTCGGGTGGGAACGTTGGGGAACTCGAAGCATTGGACGCTGACGCACGGGTCCCCGTCGCGGACGCGTATGCATGGCTCGAGGATGCAATTCGTCGCACGGGCGACGCTGATCTCGGGCTCAAGGCCGGGCGCATGACGACGGATGAAGACGGCGGGGTTCTGACGTACGCAATCCTCTCGGCTGCCACTGTCGCGGATGCGATCGGGATCGGCGCAAGGTACATGCGGTTGCTCAACGACACCCTCGACTTCCGTCTGGAGCTCGATGGGAATCACGCACTCGTGAGGCTGGACGGCCACCGACCGCTGCCGAGGGCGGTCATGGATTACCAGGCGAGCATCGTGCATACCGGCTTCATCCGCGCGCTGGGCGCTGCGCCCGTCATCGAGTGGTGGTTTCCCTTCGCTAAACCGTCGAGTTTGACCGAATACACACTTACGTTCGGCGAAGCGGGACTACGCTTCGGAACCCGTTGCCTCGGCTATCGCTTCGACGCGAGTTATCTGTCGTTGCCGTTGCCCACCGCCGATTCGGCTCTGCACACTCTTGTCGTGCGTTATGCCGAGATGCTTCTCGCGCAGCTCCCGAGCACGCGCGAGTTTTCGAATCAGACTAGGACGATCATCATGAATGAGCTGGCATTCGGCAGCCCCAGCATCGAGCGCATCGCGAAGCGTCTGCGCGTGAGCGCGCGTACGTTGCGGCGCCGGCTCGAAGACGAGGGCACGACATTCAGCGATTTATTGAACGACACGCGTCATCGACTCGCGCTCCAATACGTCGCACGGGATGGGTTGCGCATGACGGATGTCGCATTGCTCCTGGGCTTTGCAGATGTGGCCACGTTCTACAGAGCGTTCAAGCGTTGGACTGGCACCACACCGCGCGACTATCGCATATCCAATCCTAACGGTTCGCTTAGTCCTAAGTCGTGACAACGTCTCGACCTCTGTAGTCCCTAAACGCCGCGGCTTAGCTGACTCGGTCTACTCGGGCTCGGCCGCGCGTTGGCGATACGCGGTGGGTTTAGATCCAGTCCAGCGACGAAAAGACCGTGCAAAGGAGGTGCTGTGGGCGTACCCCAGCTCGAACGCGATCTCCTCGAGCGAGAGTCGTTTTTGGAGCAAGTGCAGCGCTCGCTCGCGACGTGCTTCATTCACCAGAGTGGAAAACGTCGTTTGCTCCGCCGCCAGCCGTCGCGCGAACGTACGCTTGCTCATGCGCAGCGTGCGAGCGATCCTACTTACACTCGGGGCTGGAGCCGTGAGACCGAGAGCGAGCAAAGTACGCACGTGTTCGCTGAGCCGAGTTGGGTCTCTGGGCAGCGCCGTCATCAGCGCTTCGGCGGCCATTGTCATGGTCCGATGCAAATGGGGATCAGCGCTCGCTAGCGGTCTGTCCATGTGCGCGCGAGGAAACGAAAAGCCGATGTCGCCAGAGGAGAAACGGCACCGTGTACCACCGAATGCATTTCGATACGGTCGAGAGTCCAGCGGCGATGGATGAGCGAACCGGACCTCGAGGTCCGGTATCTCGCGCAGCCAGTCGTGGGCACGGTAAAGCGTACCCAGCAGTAGGTCTTCGATCGCCGCCGGCAAAGAGCTTCTCGAATCCAGACGAAACAGGGTGCGTTCGTTGTCGAATATGACTCGGGCTTCGATCTCGTCGCTCACGATCCGGAAATGGGGAGTTGCGGCGCCAAGCGCTTCATTTACCGTAGCGGCCGAGTTCATCAGATAGTCTAGAACGCCCATCTCGCCGAAAGTCGTGATTGCGGCGGCCCGCAAGCCTAGGTTGGGATCTTTGGTCTGCGCGACCGCCCGTGCGACCCATGTGTGAACTCTCGCGACCGACACGCGATCATCGGAGTTGCGAATGCCGAAGACTTCGCGCTCCAGCCAGGCGCACGCGTCGCCCGCAGTCAACAGTTTGATAAATGGTTTGACTACGACGGCGGAATAGCAGGCGAAGTCCCTTGAGCCGCCTGGGTCTTCAGTCACAGACGCGCTCGCACGCGTAGTTTCCTCGGCTCGTCGTAGATTCGAAATCGCGGCTTCCAGGGGCATGTCTCTACTTCTGGTTCGTTTTGAAGTCGGAGCCGGCCATCGGCATCGTCTTGAAGAACTGGCGATAGCGGTCGTCGCCTTCGAGATAGACCTTGAGCCATGCGAGACCGTATCGCCCGACTTGCCTGCCCTGATTGGAGGGAGTGTTGTTAGTCCAATGTCCGCCACTGGACCATTCGACCAACATCTTCGGAGTCGCGTTGGGGATGGCCGCATAGATGGGCTGCGACATACCTGCTGCCAACTCGTCGTCACGGACCGCCAACTGCAGCGACGGCACGGTTGTCTTCGAGCCCACTGAATCCAGAATCCAACCGCACAGTGAGACCGCGGCCTTGAGCTCTGGGTGAGCATCCGCGGTGAGCCAGGTTCCGCCCCCACCCATCGACCAACCCATCACTGCCATGCGCGAGAGATCGAGTTTGCCTGCGATTGGACTACCTGTGCGCGCGTTCTCTTTCTTCAGACTCGCGAGTGCATCGAGCAAGCCCTGCGAGCGAACATCGGGCAGATCCCCGACCGTATTCGTATCGATCGCGAGCGAGACGATGCCGTGCGACGCAAGAAAAGATGCCCACGGCGCGATATCCGAACGTTGAGCAGTGAAGCCGGGAACGATGACGATCGATGCAAACGGTGGTGTCGCGCCTTCCGGAAAATACAGCTCGGATCCGTCGCCGAGCAGAGCGGCATCGCCATACGCTGCTCCACCGATTAGACCCGTCGTCTCGGTATAGGATTTCACCGAGAATTCGCCGTTGCCGGAGACCGATTGTTCCGTTGGATCTTTTTCACGGATCAATGCAGCGCCCGGAGTTACCGGAGCTGCGGTCGGCGGTGGCACGCTGCCGCTTCCCGCTGCACCGGCCACGCCGCTGCCCGGATTCATGGAACCTGCGGCGCCGAGTCTCCCGCTTCCCGCGGCACCGGCCGCACCAGCGGCGCCGAGTGTGCCTACCGCGGCTGGCCTGCCTGCGGCGCCCGCGTTGATTCCGGACCCAGCCGACGGTAGGGCGGGTGAACCAGACATCGAGGCGGATGGAGATTGCGGAAGCTCTGCTTTGCCGGCGGCGCCTGCGAGCCCCGAACCTGCACTTCCAAACGGGGGCGCACTGTCACCGGCGAAGCCGGTGCCGGCTGTAGCCGACACACCAGTTTGCGACGCACCACCGTCATTAGACGGCGAACACGCGGAGGCGTGACACAAGCACGCGGTCGCGACAGCAGCGCGAAACATGGACCACGACATCAACTTCTCCTCTTGCAGTCGTCGTCGGCGGTGGACGCAGCCACGCAACGAGCGGGTTACAAGCTGCCACGAAGCCACGCACGGAACGATTGATTGTGAAGGACAAAATCGGCTCTCTCGAAGGTCAACGGAGTCAGTCGTCCGCGCGGCAGGCGGATCGAACTCATTACGGCCTGCAGCGGATGGCGGCGGATCGTGGCGCTTGCGGCGGGGAGTCGCTCGCGGTTGAAGTCCATCGATGAGCCTGCCGTGGTGCCGCTCGTCAAGAAGAATTTTCCTTTCTGCTGCGGCGTTCTGCGCTGCGAACTACGTTCCACTCGGTCGACACTCCTCGCTCAAAATTCGGCGCATTCCACGCAGGTTCCGGCGGCCGCGCGAACCATGCATGCACAATGGACTCGGATTGCGATTTCAGTGTCGCGTGTGACCGCTATTAGCAGGACTGCGGCGTGGACGGAGCTGCGGCGAAGCCGGCACCTCGATATGTCCACGCACGTACGAGGACTCGATGAATTCCCATAGCGTCTCTGCGATGAGTGCCGGGTTGTTGGCTGTGATCTTCGCCGCGTGCAGCAGTTCGGAAGCGCGACTTCCCAACAGCAGCGATACAGGTGGTGTCCCCGGTGCGCCTGCGGCCGGAGCCAGTGCGGTGGGTACGACGGTGCCAGCAGCTACGAGCGGCAGCGGTGGAGTCGTAGCAAGCTCAGGCCGAGGTGGAGCTACGGCTGGCACGAGCGGCGTCGGAGGCTCCGGTGGCTCGCCCTCGACGAGTACTGTTGTCGCCGGTATGAGTGGCTCGAGCGCAGGCACGGGCGGTGCGGCCGCTGCGAGCGGCAGCGCTGGAACGGGCGGCGCGAGCGCTGGCACGAGCGGGACCGAACCCGCTCTAGTCACAGGGAGCTGCGAAACCCTCCCTGAGGTCACGGACTACACCAAAGCCGGGCCGTTCGACGCCAAGATGTTCTCGAACGTAGGGCCGGGCAACAACTACACGATGTACCGGCCCGACACTTCGCTCGGAAAAGACGGATTCAAACATCCGATTGCGACGTGGGGGAACGGCATAGCGACCACGCCCGACGAGTATCAGAAACTCCTCTCGCACATCGCATCTCACGGCTTCGTAATCATCGCGTGCAACGACACGCAGGCGGAGCGCGCGTGTCTAAACGCGGGGATGGATTGGCTCGTGATGCAAGACGCCGAGAGTGGGCCGCTGCAAGGCAAGCTCGACACGACTCGCGAAGCCACGATCGGATATTCGTGGGGAGGTGGCGCTGCGATCGACACGGCGAATCGACCGAACGTGAAGACGACGCTGTCGTTGCACGGCATGCCTCCTCGCGAGACGGACGCCTGGAGTGCGATGCACGCTCCACTCATGCTCACGACTTCGACCGGCGACAACTTCGTCACAGCTTCGGGCTACGTCACGCCGAACTACGACAACAGCAAAGTCCAAACGTTTTACGGAACACTCGAGAATGCCAGCGCAGGACACTTGTACATTGCCGATTCGAACTCGGCGATCTGCATCGGTGCTGTTTTGGGAGACACGTTTGGAACCTGCGGTGATGCGAAGCAAGAGCAAGGCCCCGCGGTGGCTTGGTTACGGCTGTGGGTGTGCGGAGATCAGAACGCCAAGAGTTATTTCTACGGGGACGACTGCACGCTGTGTAAGAGCCCATGGCTGAAACCCCAGCGAAAGATGTGGCCATAACGACGGAGGTGACCACTCGGCGCTCTTAGCGGGTGTTGCGATAGCGGGCCCGGCTCTTCGACGAGACCTGCAGCGTGCGATCACTCAGTGCAGAGCAAACGCGTAAGCGCATTGCATCGAACGCTTGCGGCGGCGATCATGTTGGAGTCTGCGTACCTCGGAAGGCCGACATCGACGTCGATTCCGACTACGCCGTCGGTCCAATCCGTGCAGTTCAAGGTCGTGTTTCTCCAGTCGGCGGTCAGCCCGGTGAATGCGTAATAGCCCGAGCCGGGCGCCGCCGCGTTCATCACGGGAAAGATGAAGATGCCTGCGGGGTTCGTAGTCCCGATGACTTGACCGTCGTAGTTGTAGTAAGTCGTACTCGGGATCAACGGCCAGTCTATGTTGTCAGCAGGGTTGCTGCAGTTGGCAGTCGTGCATGCGCGACGCGTGGTTCCTTGGGCTAGCACGGCCTTCACAGCTGCATCCGTCGACGCTCGGATATCGCGCGCGCTGGAGCACAGCGCGTCAGCGGCACTCGGGCCTCCGAAACCGCCTGTCGTCGCGGTAGTGCTGAGGTAGAGGATCGGACCGGCCACACGCGAGTTAGGTGTGTACACGGCCATGTTGAGTGAGGTGTCGCGGACCACGATGGAGTAGAATCTGAAGTCACCCGCGCTCAAGCCGGTGATCGCTTTTGTCAGCGTGTTCGCCGTCCAGTCGACCAGCAGATCACCGCCCGTCACCGAGTCGGCCTCTGCCGGAGTATCGATCGCAGCCGACGACGTAGCGCGCACGAGCTTGTATTCGAGCGCGGCTTGGGCCGTCGTGTCGTCCGTCGCTGCACCCCAGTTCAGCGTGTAGCCACTCGTGCTCACTGCGCTGAAGCGGATTCCGGTGCCCACCGCCGGTGCCGTACCGTCTGGTGTCGTCACGGTCGCGGGTGTGTACAACGCCTTATTACCAGCGGCATCGCGAACGATGACGGCGAAAGCGTAGGTCGCGAGCGCGGTGAGGCCAGTCGCGTTGCGACTCGTAATGTTCGGCGTGTACGTCACGACGAGCCCGGCTCCACTGGTGATCGCGTCCGCTTCAAGGACCGTGTCGATCTCCGCGGTCGTAGCGGCTCGCACGATCTTGTAACTGAGGTCCGAGGTGGACGTGATGTCGTCGGAAGCCGCACCCCAGTTCACGGTGACGCTGGTCGAGACTGTGTTCGTGAAGCTGATGGCGACACCGGTCGTCGGCGCGATCACGTCGACGGTGGACTGCGTCGCCGGCCCGTACAGCGCTTGATTGCCCGAGGTGTCTCGCACGACGACCGAAAACGAGTAAGCCGTCGATGAGCTCAGACCGGCGACAGGTAGTGTGATGATGTCTGCGCTGAAGTCGTGGAGCAGCGACGGTCCCGACGTGATGGTGTCGATCTCGTCGAGGCTGTCGATGTCAGTTGGATCTTGAGAGCCGACGACTTTGTACTGAAGGTCTTCTTGGTCCGTGACCGTGTCGCTCGCTCGCCCCCAGTTCAACGTCATACTCGTCGCCGCGACGCTGGCAAAGCTGATGGCAGTGCCGATCGTTGGCGCGGTGACGTCGAGTGACGCTTGGAGTGCGGGCGAATAGATCGCTTTGTTTCCCGCCGCGTCGCGAACTACGACAGCGAACGCGTACGTGCTCGACGACGATAGCCCCGTTGCGGGCGCACTCGTCACGTTGGCCGTGTAGTCCAGAACTAGCTGTGGCCCCGAGGTGATCGCATCTACTTCCTCGACGCTGTCGATCGCGCTCGTGCTCGCGCCCCGGACCACTTTGTATTCAAGGTCGGATGCTGCGGTGACGTCGTCCGTCGCAGCACCCCACTCCACCGTGAGGCTGGTTGCCATGACACTTGTGAAGCTCAGCGCGTTGCCCGGGGCGGGCGCGGATACATCCAGCGTCGAAATCGTCTCGGGAGCGAACAGCGCCTTGTTCCCCGCGCCATCTTTGACGACGACTCCAAAAGCGTAGCTGGTCGTCGGCGCGAGGCCGGTGAGCGGCGCTGTCGTCGCGTTCGCCGTGAAGTCCATCATCAGATCGGCGCCGCTGATGCCGTCTGCCTCCTCGAGCGTGTCGATGGCGGCAGCATCACCCGCGCGCACGAGCTTGTATTGAAGTGCGTCGGCAGCGGTCACGTCGTCCGTGGCCTCGCCCCAGCTCACAGTCAGGCTCGTTGCACCAACGCTCGAAAATGTGATGGCAGACCCGAGCGCCGGCGGAATTACGTCGAGGGTCGACCGTGAGGCTGGCGTGTAGATCGCCTGGTTGCCTACCTCATCGCGCACGACGACCGAAAACGCGTATTCGGTCGACCCGCTCAGACCCGTGGCTTGCGCGGAAGTGATCGATGCGGTGAAGTCTTTGACGAGGCTAGCGCCACTCGTGATCGCCTCGATTTCGCCGAGCGTGTCGATGTCCGCGACGTTGCTGGCGCGTACGACCTTGTATTGGAGCAATCCCGCTGCAGTCAGATCGTCAGTCGCTGCACCCCAATGGACGCTGAGGCTCTCGGTGGCGATGTCATCAAAGCTCAACGCCGTGCCGACCACCGGGGCCGAAACGTCGAGGGTCGTGACTGCGGCGGCCGCGTACAGAGTTTTGTTGCCGGCTTCGTCTTCGACTACGACAGCCAAGTAGTACCTCGCCGATGATGACAGATTCGTGAGCTCAGCGTGGTCGACGTCGGCCGTGTAGTCGAACACGAGGTTCGAGGCGGGTGCATCGTCTGTTTTTGCCAACGTGCCAACGCTTTCCGCGGTGACGGCGCGCACAAGTTTGTACTTCAATTTGTCTTGGCCGCTGACGCTGTCGGTCGCCTTGCCCCACTTCACGGTGAAACTGTGAGCCGTGATGTTTGCGAAGTTGATCGCATCACCCGCGATCGGCGCGACCGTATCCGGCGTGGTGACCGATGCGGGCGAGTAGAGTGCTTCGTTTCCCGCTTCGTCTCGGACGACGACTGCGAACGCATACGTTTTGCCCGACGTCAGTCCTTGGACCTCTTTGATCGTGACCGCTGCGGTAAAGTTCTGGACGATGCCGTGGCTGTCTAGTGTCGAGATCTCTCCGAGCGTATCGATCGCCTGGTTGCTCGTCGCCTTGACCACCTTGTATTCAAGTGCGCCCTGCTCGGTAATATCGTCGCTCGCTACACCCCACTTCAACGTGACGCTGGTACCCGTCAGATCGGTGAACGCGATATCGGAGCCTGCGACCGGCGCGGAGTTATCCAGCGTTTCGACCGAAGTCGGCTCGTACAGTGCTGGATTCTTGCTCTTGTCTCGTACGATGACGGCGAAGAAGTACTTGGTTCCAGGCGCCAGACCGGTCACGACCTTGGAGCTCAGATCCGGCGTGAAGTCCTGAACGACTTCCACATCGTCGCCGGTGTCGTCGAGCTCGCCAATCGAGTCGATGCTTTCGGGTGCTCTGGCTTTGACTAGCTTGTATTCGAGCTTGGCTGACGCGGTGACGTCATCACTCGCACGCCCCCACGACGCGGTGATCTCGGTAGCCGAGATATCACTGAATGTGATCGAGGAACCAGGTGACGGCGCGTCGCTATCATCGGCGCCGCCATCACCTGCGCCCGCGTCACCCTCATTCGCGTCATCACCGCATGCGGCTAGACCGAACATCACGCAAACCAAGATGCCCAGTCCGATCATGCGTCGTCCCATGATTGTTCCTCGCCGTTGACGGTGGATGGCTGAGAGTTGCGGGAGCTGGACCGCAGTGCGCGATGTGCTCATTGCAAATCATTCGCACTCATCGGCTCCGGACCGGAGCGCCACACGACTCTCAACTGATGAGTGCGTTGCGTGGCAGCTCTACTAACGCTCAGATCGAGATGAAACTTGAGCACTTTACCGAGACGCGGCCTTGCGACGTCGAGAGCGAGCAATTGTTCGCGTGGGTAGCTGACGGCGGCTGTGGGGCCGTGGGTTCGGAGCTTTGCGGCAGGTCTCGCCGCCGTTAGCGGCTCGCAGCGGCAAGTAGCTGAGCCGGTGCGAGCCTGCTTTCGGGTGTCACCTGTTCGAAGTCACCACGCGCAGCTTTGAGCGCAAATCGCTCGCGATCGATTTCGCTTGAGGTTCGCACGCCCAATGCACGAATCGCGGGCAACGGCGGGCACCAGCCTTGGATCGCGTGTTGCAACAGAAAGCCGGCGACAACGCCGCTCAACGCCAACCAATTGCGATGCACGGTGGTCCCGAGCGCGAGGCCAGTGAGCGTAAATGACGCGGCCAGCGTTTCGAGTGTCCTTTCCGTGTCCCATTCCGCATCCAGCTCGCGCAGGCGCGCGTCGATCGCGCTGCGTCCGCCCGCGAGAGTTCTCTCGATCGACGCTTCGGTCTCGCGGCGGATGCGCTCGTTGATGGCGTTCGGAGTGTTGCGTTCGCCGCGGTGCGCCGTGTCGGGGATGAGATGGGCCATGCCGCTCTTGGCTGCAGGAAATGCGCCAGTTCTGCGGTGTAGCGCGCGGACTTTCGTCCAGAATCTGAGGACAATTAGGCCTCACGTGCCAGAAATGTCGAGGTATGCCCGTGCTCGTAGCCTCGGCATCGGCCCTGATCGACGTCGCGCACTGGAACGGATTGCAAATGTCGCAATAGTCGTCGAGAGGGTCGGTGCCGCCAGGGTCAGCGACGTTGCGGTTGAAGCTGTCGCCGTAGTAGCGCCACGAGATGTTGCGCTCGCCCAACGCGTCTCCGATCGTGCGCAGCGACGACGGCGGCAGCGTGAACTGACCACTGCTCAAGCTGCCGTCGGCGGCGTAGCCGGGCGTGTAGTTGTTCAAAGATAGTAGTGACCGTCCTCGCAGTTGGGATCGACGTTTAGCTCGTCGAGATACTCGCGAACACCACGTACTCCCGGAGCGGCAGGGTCTGCGCTCACGCTGTACGTCCCGCCGGAGTAACCGTCTTGCGTGTAATAGTTGTTTGTGCCCGGCTGCGGATCGGGATTTTCCGTGTTGAGCTCGGGCGGCACGAGCGCGCTACCCTGGCCGTCGCTAAACCAGATCGATCTCCGGTACCGAGGGCGACGTGGTTCGCTTCAGTGCCGCCTTGAATCGCTTGGTGGAAGTTGTCGCTCATCGCGTAAGTGTCGGCGATGTACTTGAAGTACGGCGCGTCGCCGGCCTGGACGTTGTAAAAGCCGAGCGCACGCGCACCCTCTCGATCGACGAGCGGCGTTGGCGGCGGGTTGCCGTTGCTGCCGGTGCTGACAGTCTGCTCGACCCAGGCGAAGAGATCGTTCGTACAACCTGAGGGATTGTCGTGTGTCGCATGCTCGACGCTGCAATCCAGCTGTTGCCACATCTGATAGAACCGATGCACCGGGTCGCCCGTGTAGGCGTCGTACGGGATCGCGGGCGTCAGCTGAAACGGACCGGGCGGCAGCCCGTTTACGTTCGGAGTACGCGTCGTCCGGGAGTGCGGTCTCCGCCTTCTTCGCGTCTTCCAACGATGTGAACAGCGGCTGGGTCGGGCCGCCCGCGAGCGGTGGAGGCAGCGTTTCGTATACTTGTTTGTCCTTGGGGCTGAGCTGGAAGCCGTCATCAAGGTACAGAAGCGAAGGCGTGTTGCGCCGTGCGAAGTGTTTCGGCCGATTACCGAGTGCGGTTCCGATCCGAGAGCCGTGATTGCCGGAGTACGTGTTTTGGATCGTGGCAACTCGCACAGCTCGTCCCGCGCGGCTCGGAGAGTGTTTCATCGAAGAAGATCTGGCGCCCGAGATCGATGCGCCGCTCATGCTCGCCACTATTCGCAAGCACTGTTTGTGTTCGCGCGTTCGCCGGCGGCTCGTGCTCGAACGTATCCGGTTCCACATGATTCGCGTTCACGTCAGCGTTCAGCGTCGGCAGTAGTGCAGACGTTGCGTGCGCGCGTTCCGACCAGAATATTCGTGCGGCGATGAGCCCGACCACGCAACACAGCGCTGAGACGACTACTGCGTTAGACCGCGCGGTTCGATGTGCGCGCGCGCCAGTCTTCGAGTGGAGCTCAGACATTTGCACCTGCCCACCAGTCACAGATTGACTCGGCTGACAGTGCCACGCGCGATCGTACGCTCGTGGGACGCTTGCGTTTCAATTCGGTGGAGCCACGATCGCAGCGTTGCGATTCGCATCGTTCATGCAGCAAACGCGAGCCACCTTTGCAGCCGTCGTGTGAAGCGACGTCGCATGGGCGCATTGGTTTCCTAGCATGGAAGCCTCCGCGACAGAGACAGCGGAGCCCATCCCAAACTTGCAGCCAATGGCGGCGGTCGATCTCGAACCGACGCGTTGCGCCAAAGACGTCGATCCCATGACGTCGAGCTCGCGGGCTCTCTTCCCGAGCACCCATGCTGCCGAGAATGAGGACTGCTTCCTTCTCGCCTGCTTTGCTGGCAAGGTCTTCCACCGCAGGCTCGCTTCTTGTTCGGTATCTCTAGATTCGCACACTGTCAGAGGCGGCCGCTCCGTCGCCAGCAGGACAGTTCAATGCATCGCGGAGCCCTGCATTTTGGCGCGTGTTTGTTGGCATTGACACTCTGCACCCGAGCGTTTGCGCACGGTGTGCCGCCGGACGCCTACGCGATACTTTCCCATGACGCCGAGGGGCCACGTGCCGTGAGCTTGAGCGCCGGGGTAGCGCTCCGGCGAGCGGCTCAGCGCTATCAGTTCGTGTGCCCGATGGCATGGAACGATCAGTTCGCGTCGCCGGTCGCCGCGCTTGCGGATGGGACCATCGTGGTGGGTGCGACCGACGGGCTGATGCTGCTCAGCGAAGCTGGCACGTTGCGCGTGCATCCCGATCCCGCCGCCATCGGCCGCAGCAGCGATCTGGTTCGCTCGCCCCGTGGAGTGTTCTCGTTACGCACCACGCCTGAAGGCAGCGAGGTGCTAGCCATCGACGCACAGACGGTGCGCGTATTATGGAAGGACACGAAGAGCCTGTACTCGCTGGCGGCGCTGGATGACGAGCTAGTGCTGCTGCGCGTGAACGGCACGATGCTGGAGCAGGTCACGATCGCGGCGGCGGACGGCGCTGAGCTCGAGCGGCAAATGGCGGTCGTCGACTTGCCGGTGGACTACGTATTTGCGCGTGCGAATGCAGGTGCGGCCTATGCGCTCGTCGTGCACCGCAATGGGACCGTGGCGCTCGGCAGTCTGCGCATGAATACCTTCACTAAGTTGGCGGACGGAGAGCTGTCGATCGCTGGGCCGCTCAGCAGCGCGAACGGGACGTTGCTCGCGGTCGATGGCAAGCTCACGCAGCTAGTCGGAGGTCAAGCGACGCCGCTCGCAGACGATCACAACGTGGTCTGTCTCGTCGAGTACGACGGGCTTACGTACGCATGTGACACTGACGGCATCACGCGCCTGAGTGGTCAGGCGCTGGGCGAGCCGCTGTTTCGCTTCGGATGGCTGGTGGCTCCTGACCTAGCGGGAGTACCAGAGGGCGAAGAGCGCTTTCTCTGCAACTCGCAGTGGCAAGACTTGCGCTTCGATATCCAGTTGCTCATGCCGGACGGTGTGCCCGCAGATGCATCGACCGCAGGGAGCGGCGTCGACGCACAGCCCCCGGGCGCAGCGCTCGCAACCGGCGGGGTCGGTGCAGCTGCGGGTGGGGTCAGTGCAGCTGCGGGCGGCGCCGCTGCAGCTGGGAGCGGCGCCGCTGCGGTTGTTCCTAGTCAACAGCCCCGGGAAGGGGGCACGAGCTGCGCCATGCTACCGAATAGGAGTGCACCTCGTGCTGCGGACGCATACGCGTTGGGTCTCGTTGTCGCACTCGCTGTGGTGAGATGTCGTCGTCGGCGCTAGGCCGCGGCGCGACCGAATCTTTGGGTCTCTAGGTAGCGACAAACGAACGGGCGCGCGGAACCGGGAGTTCCTGCGCTTTGGCGTGGTGAGTTCAAACGCGCAGATCCGAGGCGATTTTTGGCCGATTTTGCCGGCTAAGGTCACTGCACTCCAGACGCACTGTTGCGGTCGGGCGAGACCAACGCGCGTCGGAGGTTGAGGATGCTCGGAATCAGCGGACCTTCTTGGCTCGCACGCGAATCTCATCAACGCGGGATGGCGAGCGAGCCTTCGCGCCCGCTTCGCGTGAGTACCACGCTGCGGAGATGTTCCATGCTCCTCGGTGCGCTCGTTGCGGCCTGCGGGCCTGCCGCGACAGACGACAACGTACTGTTTCCGCCGAACGAGACCGCCAACGCCGAGGATCCGAGCTCTGGAAGCATGCGCGGGACTGTTGTCGTGTACATGACGCAGTTCGACGACGACACCGGCGACAAACAATATTTTCTGCGGAACGGAAAGAATGAGACGCGCCTGTACTTCGAGAAAGATCCCGATCTCCTTCCCGGCACGCCGGTTCGCGTCTCGGGCGTGCCGCTGAACGATGGACTGCGGGTCGAGGCGTACGACTACGAGGCCGAGCAAGGCATTGGCGTCAGCGTCCAGCCTCTCATCAGCGGGACACCGTACAAGCCGCGTAGCTTTGGGTTCGTCCTGGTCGACACCGGCAGCGGCGTCAACCTGACTAAGGAGGAGGCACAGAAGCGCCTATTCGGGACCAACCCAACCGATAAGTCGGTCAAGCAGTACTACAACGAAGTGTCGTACGGCACGCAAGACCTCACGGGCGAGGTCCTCGGCCCGCTCACGTATCCGATGACGAAGTGCGACACGACAGGGCTCGCCAGAACACTCAAGCCCATGCTCGGGATGTTCGACCACTATCTCTGGTACATGGGCAGTCGCAACACGGCGTGTCAGTTCTCTGGGCTCGCGGAAGGCGGGCAGCCGAGTCGGCCGACAAACGACTCTTGGTACAACGGCTCTGCCGGCTGCGTGGTGCTCGTCCAAGAGCCCGGCCACAACTTCGGCATGATGCATTCATCGTCGATGACGTGCACAGGCATGACGACGTTCGCGGACGATCCCGATGCGGCGTGCACGCACAATGAATACGGCGACCGCTACGATCCGATGGGCGGCGCCTGCAATCACATGAACGCATGGCAGAAGGTGTTCGAGGGCTGGCTGCAGAAGTGCAACGGCGTCAAAGTGAAATCGAGCGGCATGTACACGCTGCAACCGCTCGAGCTCGCGTGTGACGGGCCGCAGGTGCTGCAGATCCCGATGCCCAAGGTGCGTCCATTCGGCCGCTCTGGTGGCGGTGGCCTCGCGACCGTCGAGAACCTTGGTTTCTACTATTTGGAACTGCGCACGCCGCGCGGCTTCGACAGCACCATCCGCACTTCACCCACGGTTCTCGTGCGCGTGGCCGAGGACTTCCACGATCGCACGGACCGCGGCCGCCACACCTGGATCCTCGACATGGATCCGGCCACGCGAACCATCGATGGCCTAGGCGTGGGGAAGTCCTTCACCGATCCCGCGGGCGGCGTGAGCTTTCAGGTCGTCTCGGCTTCGATGGACTCTGCGACCATCCAGGTCACCGTGCCGAACGGCACGGGCGGAGCCACCTGTCTCGATGAAATGCCCTACGATCCGGCGGTGCCGCGCATGTGCGGGGGCCTCGTCGGGCCGGGCGGCACGGTCACTGATCCAGGCGTAACGGCGCCTGACGGCGGCGCGGCCGCTGTGCCGCCGCCGAGAGTCGAGGCGTTCATTCTGGTCGATGCAGACACCGACAAAGACATCAGGGCCGTGGAGGATGGCGCGGTGCTCGACCTCGCTCAGCTCCCGCCGAACCTTACGTTGCGTGTGGACACAGACCCGCCGATGGTCGGCAGCGTGACCTTCCGCATCGATGGCGGAGCGCCGCGCAGCGAGAGCATCGGGCCTTACTCGATCTCGAGCGACGATGGGCGCGGCAACTTCGCTCCGTGGATGTTGGCGCTTGGCGCACACACCGTGAACGCAACGCCGTTCGACGCCGCGGACGGCGGCGGAAGACAAGGTGAGCCCTTCGAGATCGACTTCATGCTCACCCGCAGTGATCCGCCCGCGCCGGCCACCGGCTTGCCCGATGGCGGCATCGGAGTCGGCGCCCAGGCCGGCACACTGGGTGGCCTGACAAACGCCGGCGCCGCTGGCAGCGCCAATCCACCGCTCGGCGCCGGACGATTCGATGCGTCGGTGCCACCCATTCCGGCCCGGCAGAACGGCGACACGTCAGGCTGCGCGTGTCGCGTGCCAGGCGAGGGTGTCGGGTCGGCCGGCACCTCGCGCACGTGGGCACTGGCTGCGCTCGCGCTCGGGTTGTTCATGCGGCGCCGGCGGGCGCGCCGGTTGCGGTGAGTGGCTACGCGTCCAGCACATCGACCACATTTCAAGGTGTTCCTCACACGCGCCAGCTCGCGCGCACGCCCAGCATTGCGCCTCGGCGAAGCCGCCGCTGTCGTCGATGTTCGTCACACTTCGTGCGCTCGCGCGTTATTCGTATCGGCAAATGCGGAGGCGACCAGATGCGTGATGAAGGCTTGGCGCAAAACGGGCCGCTCGAGCTCACTGCTCGTACGCTCGCGAAGCACCGGCGCGCGTTCGAAGCGTTCACGCGGCCGGCGACCGCCTGGGTCGTCGAACAGGTCGATACGACGTCGACCGAGGTTGTCGATCTCGCATGCGGTATCGGAGATCCCGCGCTGAGTTTGGCCGCGCGCGTCTGCGCCGGGCGCGTGACGGCAGTCGACCGAGTCCCAGAGTTCTTGGTCGCGCTGCGCACAGAGGCCGCTGCGCGCGGTCTTCTGAATGTGCATGCCTTGACGGCTGACATGCGCGCTCTGCCGCTGCGGCACGCGAGCGCCGACTGCGTCGTGTCGAGGCTCGGCATTCAGTTCGCACCCGATGCGTCGGGTGTCTGCGACGAAATCTATCGCGTCCTCAGACCCGGAGGCACGACTTGCCACGTGGTGTGGGGCACGCCGGCTCAACCGCTTTTACGCGTAACCGTGCTGGACGTGCTCGCCGCTTGCGGTGAGCCAACGCCTGCAGTGGGTGTGCCGGGCCCGTTCCAGTTCGCACAACCAGGAGCGCTCGGCGAGTTGCTACGCGGCAGCGGATTCCGCGACGTCCGCGAGGTCACGTTGGAAGCTGCCTGGGTCTGGCCGGGAGATGCGGCGTCGCTCTGGTCATTCACGCGCGAAACCTCAGCGATGCTCTTCGATCCCTTGTTCGCGCGGCTCACGGCGGCGGAACGCGAACGAGTCGAACGCCGTGCTCAGGACGCTCTCGCGCGTTATGCAAGTCGGTCGGAGCTTCAGATTCCGGTCCAAGTGCACTGTGCGCAGGCGACTAAGCGCGACTGAATGTCTTCGCGACTTTCAGCAAAACACGCGTCGCAGACGCGCGCCGCACGTACCGAATTTCGGGCCAGCGTCCGCTCAGAGCGTACGCGGCGTCGCGTCGTGCGCTCGGGGTCCAGCTTCCTGTGGAGGCCCCGCTTCGCTGCCATGTCGCGTCACAACCCGCAGTGCGCTCGCTTCGTCGGCCGCCAACTCGGGAACCCACTCGCACTCGACGCACGCGTAGACGTGGTTCAGTCGCTCGGCAATCGCGGGTGTCACCAACACCGTGCCCGGCTGCGCTCGCATCGACAGCCACGCCGCGTGCTGCACCGGCTTGCCGAGAACGACCTGCTCCATTCGACCCGCTTCCGAACTGCCGAGCGCACCCGAGAGCACCGTACCGGTAGCAATGCCGCACGCGAGCCAGCATTCGATGGCTGCGTCATGCTCGATTCGGCGTTGCGCCGCGATGCATGCTTCGACCGCGCGACTCGCATGAGCAGCGCCTCGATACTCCACCATGACCGTGTGGTCACCAAAACGCACGACCGTACCTTCGTGCGCGGTGAACTCCGGAACGATGCGATTGAGCTCCTCGTTCAGCGTGTCGAAAACGACTTGCGGTATGCAGCCTGAATCCGCGCGATCGCGGAGCCGCGCGACGACGAGCGTAGCCTCGTACGCTTCCGGCAAGACGCGATCCAGCGCACGCAGCGAACGCAACGCCTCGAAGCGGGGCACACCCGCAAACAGCTTCAGGATGTCATTTTCTTCGCGCGACCGAAGCGCTCCGCGAAGCATCGACGACTGACTCGCGGCTTTCTCGATCGTGCGTTCGAGATCGTCGAAATCGATTGGCTTACACAAAAAGTCGAACGCTCCGCGGTTCATCGCAGCGCGAATGTTCACCATGTCGGAGTACGCAGACACGACCACGACTGGGACGAGCGGGTTGACCTCGGGAACGCGCGCCAAAAACGCGAGACCGTCCATTTGCGGCATGCTGATGTCGGTCATGACGAGATCGATGTCCGGACGGCGCGAGAGCTCGCGCAATCCTTCTTCGCCATTTTGTGCGAAGTAGAGCTCGTAGCGACCCTCACGGAGCTGGCGTCGAAACTTCTGACGCATCAGGAGTTCCATATCGACCTCGTCGTCGAGGCACAGAACCCGAATTGGAACGTCGCTAGAATCGCTGAGAGCGAGCAAGGCATGGGCGAAGCTACCGGCGTCCGCAAAGCGACGTGTGGTCGGCTTCGCGAGCGCACGTTCAAAGAATGCGTCGACCTGGAGCCCGAGCTCGGGCACGTGCTCCGACGGCGGCACATGCGGCACGTGACAAATCTGCTTCTGCAGCTTGATGAGGCTCGCCCCTTCGAACGGAAGTCTTCCGGTCAGCATCCGGTAGCAGATCACCGCGAGTGACCAGAGATCACTTGCGGGTTCGAGCGCGCCCCCCCAGTAGTGCTCGGGGCTCATGTAGAGAGGCGTGCCGGCAACCGACGTGAAGGCCCCGTACGCGTTCGCGCTCAACTCCTGCGGCCGCGGCAGGGACGCTGCAACGCTGAAATCGAGCAGCTTCGGTAGCTCTCCACGTGGCTCGCGAGCCAAGAAGACGTTCGCAGGTTTCAGGTCTCGGTGGAGGATGCCGGCTTTGTGAACGGCGTGCAGCCCCTTCGAAACGTTGGCGATCAAGCTTGCGACTAATGCGACCGGAAAACGCGGGTACCTCGCCAAGCGGGACTCTAGGTCCTCGCCGTCGAGCAGCTCCATTACGATGTACGGCTGCTGTTTCTCGACACCGTAGTCGAAGATCTGAACGATGTTCGGACTGTGAAGCTGCGCGATGGTGCGCGCTTCTCGTTCGAAGCGAAGGCACGCGTCCGTGTCCGTCGTGCATTCGTCCCGCAACAGCTTGAGCGCGACGCGTCGACCGAGCTGGGTGTCTTGCGCCGCCCACACAGTGCCGGTCGCACCACGTCCGATCTCGTGATCGAGCGAATAGCGGCCGCGAAGCATCGTTGGTTCAGTCCCCACCTGTGAAGTCAGAGGCCTTACCCCGTATATCGCTCGCGCTTTATAGCGTCAATCGTGTGTCACCCCAC
>DASRXR010000888.1:0-4422 GCA_035687405.1 Polyangiales bacterium | reverse complement strand
CGGAGTCGCAACCGATCGCCGCCGGCACGAGCGACAGCCTGCGTGCGGCGTACGAAAACTACCGCAACAGCTGGCGCGCGCTGTTGGCTGAGCTTCGTTATCGGCTCGAACGAGCGGCGAGCGCACGGCGTTCGGAGATGTTGGACAACCTGGTGCAGCAGTACCCGGACATCGGTCGCGAAGCCGAGTTTCGCTCGATGATCTCCGAGTTCGGCCTCAGCCCCTTGCGAACGGGCGTGCCCGAGATGGAGGATTGGCTCCGCCGCTTGACCGACAATATGTTTCCGCCGCCGAACGCGGCGATCAACTTGGCGCTTGCCATGGAGCGCATCGGTGAAGTCTTGGAAGTGTTCAGCACTGCCTTCGTCGAGATGCGCGACGCACATGGCCGCTTCTGCGACGAGATGTCACTCGAACGCCCGACCGCGGACTCGATCCTGCAAACCACGAAAAATCCACGCCTTGCGCTCGCCTACCTGCTCAACCCGAGCAGCGAAGGTGCTTCGAAGGTCGAAGAGCTCGCGCGATCGTCGGCCGACTTCGCGCTGCATCAAGTTGCGCTGGTCAGCGCCGTCGTCGAGGGTGCGCGCGGAATGCTGGCGGAGCTCTCGCCGGATGCAGCCGCGGACCCCAAGGCGAAGAAGCAGCAACAAAGCACCGGGCTCTTCGGGGGGCTCTTTTCGAACGAAGCGCAGGTCAAGTGGAACCGCTTCCGCAGCTTGTTCGGGGAGATGATGGATGAAGACCGGTTCACGCGAAAGCTGTTCGGCCGGCCGTTCGCGCGCAAGTACTACGCGATCATGGGCGGGCGCCGATCGATCATCACGCCTTCCAACACGTAATTCGGGCGGAGTGCTTAGTATGATTTCGCAGCGCACAGGGGTCGGGCTCGCGGTTTGTAGTTTGTTAGTGATCAGCGGTTGTGCGAGCGGCGGTGGTCAATCCGTCAAGCCGGGCGGGCGACAGCCGTTGTGTCAGATGCCGTTGCCGCGCGAAGGCGGGCAACCGCGTCCGATCCGGCCGCGCGACTGGATGCAGCTGATACTGACGATTCAGCATCAAGGTAACGGCGTGATCGCGGAGACGGCGTGCACGGGCGAGCGAATCGAGCACACCCCACTCCCAGCGACGTGCGAAGTGCAGACGCCGGATCCCGGTGTGCCCGAGCCAGTGCCGCTCGGTGAAGGCTCGGTCGTGGAGCACTTGCTTCCGGAAGGGCGGCGCATCGTTTGGATCATGACGCACCGCTTTCCGAACGGAGATGGGTTCGGCCCGGTCGCTGCGATCACGGTCGAGAACGACACCGTGTTCGTCGGTTCGTTGGGGTTTCTGCGGCTCCGGTCGACGCGCGTCGATCTCGACTTGTGGTTGATCGGGACGAAGACCGTGCTGCGTGCGGAAGGCGAGACCTGCGAACCGAACAAGAACAATCGGTGCCGGCGCGCGACCAGCTTGATGGTCTACGACCGTTCGCGGTTTCACGGCGTGCCGATGCGTCGGAGCGAGACGAACGAGTGCATCGATACGCCGTGGGTGGAACAAGTTCGCGAGGCGGATCTGACGCTCGAAAACGGTTGGAACCGGCACATGAAGATCTCCGCGAACGTCACGCACGATCAGCGTTACGTCGTGATCACGGAGCACGTGGATGTGCAGGACACCGATCCGCAGCATCCGGACATTCCGCCGCGAGACGTTCGGCGGATCGATACCGAGCGGTTCATTCACGTCGAAGGGCCGTACATGTTCACGCGGCAGTCACAGTTGTGGCCGCGGATCATTCCGACTGAAGGCCGAACTGACGTGCTTCGCAAGCCACGCAAAGACGATGATTGACGCTCACAGCAGCGGCATCGGGTCGGCTGGCTCGCCCGCGTAGCGGTATTCGAAGTGCACGTGCGTGCCGCGGGCCATTCCGGTATCGCCAACTTCGCCCACGATTTGACCGGCTCGCACCCGCTGGCCGGCGAACACGTAGATCGATTGGCAGTGCGCGCTCAACGTGACGCCACCGTCGTCGTGCACGATCACGAGGAGGTTGCCGTAGCCGCGCACGCCGTTGTCGCTGTACGCGACGATGCCTGGGTTCGTTGCAATCACCGGCGAGCCTCGCGGTGCCCCGACATCGATGCCGCGATGCAACAGGCTTTCGAACGGCGGCTTTCGAACGTACCCGAAGCGCCGCCATAAGCGGCCGAGTGCCGCCGGCCAGGCCATGCTGCTGCGACGCTGGATCGGGCCGCCCGCCGCGCGAATCCAATCCATCCGCGGAGGATGATTGAGCAACAGGCCGACACACTGGATCGTACCGAGCTCCAGACGCTCCGCGAGATCCGCGGCCGCGCCGAACGGCAACGCGACCTTGCGCGGACCCTGACAAAAGCGTTGGTACGGCGGATCCATGCATTCGAGGCCTTGCGACGGGAGCCAGTAGCGCGGCGCAGCAGCGGCGAGGTCCGAATCCGAGATGCCCATCCCCGGTGCCGCACGCGGCGCGGCGTCCTCGTGCGGACCTTCCTCGTCGTAGATCACGGCGTCGGGCGAACCGATCATCACGGCCTGCGGGGGCGAGACGTCGCGCAGCGGTTGATTTACTACGAGCTCGCCGCGCAGCAGCGCCTGCTCCACGACCGCGGCAGTGGCAACTGTATCGAGCGTCAGTCCCGGGACGCCTGCGATCGACCAACCGCTCGAGTCGCGGGAACCGGCCAGCGGCGGCCGCTCGACCGCATTGCGAATCGCGCGCACGTAGCGGCCGAGCTGAAGGCGATCGATGCGCGGCAACCACGGCAGATCGCGACCGTGGTTCAACGTCTCGAATGCGACCCACAGATCGAAGATCGGGTTACCACTGCGCCCGAGGCGCAGCGATTGCGCGGCCACACCTTTTGGATCGAGCCGCGCACCGAGATCGCTCCGCTTCACGCGTGTGAGATGCGGACCGGTCGTGATCGCCATTTGTTGCGAAGCCCACCGCTGCGCGCGTTCGGTAAGGAGCGGCTCCGGCGCGTCCGTGCGCGGCAACGGCTCACCCGCGATGCGCAGCCCCGGCAACGTACGTTTATCGACCTGAAGCCAAACCCATCCGACGGCGAGTGCAATCACGCACAGCAGCGCGGCTCGGGCCAGCCAGCGCACGACGCGCGCGTACAGCAGGAACCGAGAGTGGCGAACCAAAGCTCCGTCCGATCGTTAAGTGCGACCAGAATAGCGGATCTCGCGTTCTTCAATACAACTTGCGGTCGCTCACGGCGGGTGGAACCCAATGATACAGCCAGGTTTCCGTGAGCGGCTGGCCCGCCGCACGCAAGAACATCCGGATTTCAATCCGAGCCGTCGAGTCGTCGGGCGGTACGACGTCGAACACCGCTCGATACCGCGCAGGCGCAGTGGCGCCGCGCAGGAGGCGCGCCGAGGCGAGCTCAACCGAACCGCGCGAGACTTGAACCACGGGCTCGATCGCGCCATTCGCCGCGGATGGCGGCGCGCCACCTCCAGTGAAGTCGACCATGAATCGACACGAGTAGCGCGTCCGCTTCCCGACGATTCCCCCGAGCCCGAGTCGCGTCGCAACCGTACTCGCGAGCGGCGGAACGACCGGCGGCGTGAGACCCCAGTGCAGTCGATACGAATACGTGAGCTCTGAGCCGGCTTTCACGGGCTGTTCGGGGCACCAAAACGAGACGATGTTGTCGAACGTCTCGTCGACGGTCGGGATTTCGACGAGTTGCACCGAGCCCTTACCCCAGTCGGAGCGTGGCTCGACCCACAGGTCGGGCCGGCGGTCGTAGTAGATCTCGTCGTCTTGATAGCTGTCGAAGCTGCGATCGCGCTGCAGAAGGCCGAAGCCGCGCGGCTTCTGATCGACGAATGCATTCCACGCGAGCTCGGCCGGGTTCGTGAGCGGCCGCCAGATCCACTCGCCGCTGCCGGTCCACATCGAGAGACCGTCCGAGTCGTGGATCTCGGGCCGCACGTCGTAACCCATGCGCCGATCGTTTTCCCCGCTCAGGTACATGCTCGTGCCGGGACCTATGCCGAGCCGCTCAATCGGCTTGCGTGGATACAGCGCTGCCTCGACGTCCATCACTTGCGTCGTGCCGGGTGTGATCGCAAATCGATACGCGCCGGTGATGCTCTCGGAGTCGAGTAACGCGTGAAGCACGAGCGTGCCGGCGCCCGGCGCAGGTCGCTCGAGCCAAAAGCACGTGAAGACCGGAAACTCTTCGGCGCGGCCGGGGATGCCACAGTCGATCGCGAGGCCGCGTGCGGAGAGGCCATACTGAAAGTCGCCGCCGACCGCGCGAAAGTAACTCGCGCCGAGAAAAGCCGTCACGTCGCGCGCTTGCTCGCGCTCGAACATCAAGCGAAAACCCGCAAATCCCAAGTCGCGTGGCAACGTCTCGGCACGCAAGCCCGCGC
>DASRXR010000887.1:0-2853 GCA_035687405.1 Polyangiales bacterium | reverse complement strand
ATGGGACTGCGAAGCAGGGCAAGACGGTCTTCGGCAAGGACTACTTCGACGACCTCCTCGAGCGGACAGCGTTGAAGAAGGCAGTGGCTGCGCTCCAGCCGAGCTGTGGGTTCCGGAAATTCTGACCTGATCCATTCCGGAAATTCTGACCACTCCGGATCGCCATCCGGCGACCGGGGACCTTCGCTCGCCCCGACGACAAGTCGCGGCGAGGTCAGGAATGATCGACATGGTCAGAAGACACGAAATCCAGGTGCTGCGCCGAGCGGGGCACAGCCTGGTCGAGACGGCCGAGCTGGTCGGCGTCTCGCAAAGCAGCGTCCAGCGCGTCGAGGCTGAGCCGCCGATCGCCAGTTTCGACACGGCCGCCGAGCGCGCGAAGCGCGCGGTAGGCCGACCACCGAAGGCCGAGCGGTTTCGGAGCTTCGCGGTCAGTGAGCTCGCGAAGCAACCGGACGTGATGACCCTCGAGCTTCTTCGGCGCGCTCGCAACGACGGCTACGACGGGAGCAAGACGGCGTTCTACGAGCTGGTGAAGGAACTGCGCCCCGAGAGGGTGCAGCCGGTCACCCGCTTCGAAGGCCTCGCCGGCGAGTTCTCTCAGCACGACTTCGGGCACGTCGACGTGCGCTTCGTCGATGGCCGGGTCGAGCGCGTGCACTTCTTCGCGTCGCGGCTGAAGTACTCTCGCTGGGTCGAGGTGTCGCTCGTACCGAACGAGCAAGTCGAGACGCTCGTTCGCGCGATGGTCGAGCACTTCGCGAACTGGGGTGGCATGCCTCTGCTCGCGGTCTTCGACCGGCCCAAGACGATCGCCACGTCGTGGAACAAGGACAGCACGGTCATCCAGTGGAACCCGATCTTCGGGAACGTGATGCTCGACCTGGGGCTCGCCGTGGAGCTGTGCTGGCCGCGGAGCCCAGAGCAGAAGGGCTCGGTCGAGAATCTCGTCGGATGGGTCAAGGGCTCCTTCTTCAAGCAGCGCCGCTTCGTCGACGCAGAGGATCTGCAGCGTCAACTCCGTGAGTGGCACGACGAGGCCAACACGCGGCGTCCGTCACGCGCGACACGCATCGTGCCGAACGTCCGACTCGCCGAGGAGCAAGCACGTCTTCGTCCGCTGCGCGTCGCGCCGACTGACCTCGCGCTGCGGATCCCCGTGCACGTCGGTCCGACGGGCTACGTGCTGCACGACACGCATCTGTACTCCATGCCGCCGGACGCGCTCGGTCTGCCCGGAACGCTGTACCTCTACCGCTCGCGCATCCGTATCGTCGCCGGCCGCTTCGAAGCCCAGCACGAACGACTCTTCGGTCAGGACGAGAAGTCGACGCTCCCAGAGCATCTCGCGCCGCGCGTCGCGGCGGTCTCGGGACAACGCGCGAAGCGCTACCTGAAACGTGAGCACCTCACGCAACTCGGCGAGGACGCGGTCGCGTACATCACCGAGCTGGTCCATCGCCGTCCGAAGATCTGGATCCGCGACATCGATCGCATGCACGACATGCTCGAGCGCCACGGCGACGCTGCGATGCGCGCAGCCTTCACACGCGGTCTCGTCGAGCGCGGCTTCGGCGCCGAGTACGTCGCCCACTACCTCACCCACCGCGACACCGACGGTGTCGCTCAGCAACAGGAGCTCTTCTCGTGAACACCGCTGACATCAACATCGACGCGCTGCTCAAGCGCCTTCATCTCGCCAACGCTCGCCGCTCGTGGCGCGACATGGTCGCGCGCGCCGAGAAGGAGGTGTGGAGCTGTCGCGACTTCCTCGCCGTCCTCGTCGCCGAGGAGGTCGCGCACCGCCAGCAGACGCGGATCCAGCGGCTGTCGTCGCGCGGCGGCTTCCCGTTTCTGAAGACCGTCGACGACTTCGACTTCACGTACCAGAGCACCGTCAAGCTCTCGCTCCTCGGCTCGGCGCTCTCGCCCGACTTCATCACCGACGGACGCTCGCTGATCCTCCACGGCAAGTCCGGACGCGGCAAGACTCACATCGCCGTTGCGATCGGCTACCGCGCGATCCAGAACGGTTTCGACACCCGCTTCGTCACCGCGGCCGGGCTCATCGAGGATCTCTCCGGCGCCTCACGCGACGGCTGTCTCACCGACGCACTCGTCCCGTACATCACGCCGCACGTGCTCGTCGTCGACGAGGTCGGCTACCTGTCGTACGGCCCCGACGCCGCCAACGTGCTCTACCACGTCGTCACCAAGCGCCATCAGGCGAAGCGCTCGATGATCTTCACGTCCAACAAGCATCCCGACGCGTGGGGTGCGGTGCTGCACGACGACGACCTCGCAGCAGCCATCGTCGACCGCATCCTCGAACGCGGTCGCCTTCTGCACCTGGACGGTCCTTCGATGCGCACCAAGCATCTCGGGCTTGACGCTCCCGCCCACGCCGAGGCAGGGTCTCAGCACGTGGTCAGAATTTCCGGAACGAACTCGTCAGAGTTTCCGGAACCCACATGATGCTCTGACCCTCGCCGCTCATCCACCGCGCCCTATGGCGGAGCGTCGTCGACAAGCTACGCGTCAGCACAACTTGATCTTGATGCTCTGACCCTCGCCGCTCGTCACCTGATGGCTCGGATCTTGCCTTCGGACTCGGACTTGTAGCCCGTGTCGAGGACGACCGCGATGCTGTCGACGACAGCTTCAAGAGTGAGAACGTCGCGAACAATCATCGAAGAGGTTGAGCGTCGCTCGTCTGGGTTGGATCCGGATACATCTGGGTTGTAATTGCGTTCCCAATAAATATCGGCGAAATCAATATGCAACGCTTATCGACTGTGTTATGAACGATTCATGTCTCGACCGCGCAAGCGCCATCAGGCGAAGCGCTCGATG
>DASRXR010000886.1:0-11650 GCA_035687405.1 Polyangiales bacterium | reverse complement strand
CGCCCGAGCAGGGTTCACTCCGGAGCAGGTGGCTGCGACGTTCGAGCAGCACGGTGCGGCGCCCTGTTGGAGTGCGAAAGAGCAGCTCTTGCTGCGCATGTGTGACGAGCTCCTAGCCGAAACGAAGCTGACCGACGCGCTCTGGAACGAGCTCGCGGCGGCGTACTCGGAGGAAGCCGTGCTCGAGTTGTTGTTGCTCTCGGGCTTCTACCGGACCATCAGCGTACTCACCAACACGCTGCAGATGCCGCTCGAAGACTACGCCGCGCGCTTTCCGGCTCAGTCTGCCTGAGCGAGTGAGATCGAGGTCAGGGTTTGGCTTCGGGCCCGGCCGAGTCGTGGCAAACTGCCGACCCCGACCATGCCTAGCCTCGTGGATATCGCCTTGCTGCGGTTGCGAAACCAACACCTGATCGGTGCTGGTTTTTCCACCGCAGCGGAGGTGGTGGGTTGGTTTGGCGCGGTTCAGTCCCAGGACTATGCCGGCGCTCGCTGGGGCGTTGGGCAGCGCATGAAGCGCACCTCGGATGCAGCGATCGAGCGCGCGTACGACGAAGGGCAGATCCTACGCACCCACGTCTTGCGTCCGACCTGGCACTTCGTACTGCCGGCGGACATTCGCTGGCTCGTAACCCTGACCGCCCCTCGCGTTCGCGCTGCGGTCGGCTACTACGACCGGCAACTAGAACTCGACGCCGGGGTTCTCGAACGCAGTCGTGCCGCTCTCAGCGGCGCGCTCCGCGGTGGACATCACCTCACCCGCAACGAGCTTGCACGCGTCCTGACGGAGGCTGGGATCGAAGCGATCGGGCAACGCCTCGGCCACCTGATGATGCACGCGGAGCTCGACCTCGTCCTGTGCAGCGGTCCGCGGCGCGGCAAGCAGTTCACGTATGGATTAGTCGACGAGCGCGTGCCCCCGGCCAAACCTCTGTCGCGCGAGCAAGCGCTGGCCGAGCTGACGCTTCGCTACTTCACGAGTCATGGTCCTGCACTCCCCCAGGATTTCGCCTGGTGGTCCGGTTTGACGCTGCGTGACGTCAAGGCCGGCCTCGAGCTCGTCGGGGACGCACTCTCGGAGTTGGTCGTCGACGGGCGCAGCTACTGGCATGTCGGGAGTGCGCGCCCGCCAAAGCTCAGCGCTCCAGTCGTCCACCTGCTTCCGAACTACGATGAGCACCTGATCGCGTACAAGGAACGCAGCGCCGCCTTCGACCGTGAGCGGGTCGCGAGTCTCGGGCGGCGCGACAACGTGCTGTCCAACCACTTGATCACGCTCGACGGTCAGGTGATCGGTGGCTGGCGACGGCGTGCGGGCCGACCGAGCGCGGCGATCGTGAAAACGCTGAACGCGCGACTGAACGCTGAGGAAAAGAAGGCGCTGAAGGCTGCCGAAGAACGACTCGCGACGTTTTTGGGTTAGTCGCTGTCACTTCCGGCATCCTCTCTGTCGTAGTCGCCGTCACTCGCAAACGCCGCGCAGCCGCTGAACGCGATCAGCGCGCACTTGCTCTCCAAGTTACGGACGACTAACGCCGTGTTTACGGGCGGCCGCACACACGCGTGCGAGAGTGCGACCGCGCAGAGCAGCGCGGCGCACCACACAAGCGACCGCATCAGAGAGTCTCGACGCTCCGATAGAGCTCGGGTAGCCAGTGCTCGCGTGCTCGCACCAGCGACTCGCGTTCCTGGCGCTTGCGAACGTAGAGCACTTCACCCGAAGACGACTTCGCAGCGCCGTGGACCATGTCGTCGCCGAAGCGATACTCGATCGGATCGGACTTGGCGTCCTCGGCGCCAGCGCTCAGCGGGAACGTAACTACTAACGATAGGACGAGTATCCAGTGTAGGGACATGACTCACTTCTCCAAGCTGGCCGTGGCGAGCGTTCAGCGCTCGGACCATGCTTAGGAGTGAGTGGCGATGCAGACCGGCAATTCTCGTAAGGATCAAACCGATGAGAACTCGCGCCCGCTACCGCCACTAACCTGCGTGGAGCGAACTGTCACCGAGCTCTATCGCGCACATGTCAGATTCGTGGCACGCGTGCTGCGGCGCGCCGGCGTGGCCGAGCGCGACCTCGCCGATGCAAGCCAGGAGGTCTTCGTCGTCGTGCACCGGCGGCTCGGCGACTTCGAGGGGCGCGCCAGCCCGCAGACGTGGTTGTACCGAATCGCTTGGAACGTGGCGTCCGAGTATCGGCGCCGCGCGTTTCGCCGCCGTGAGCTGCTGGAGGAGACGCACGAGATCGCGGACGAGCTCGGCAGCCCAGCGGAGCTCGTCGAGGCGCAGCGATCCGTCTCGGCATTGCTCGACGCGATCGACCGTCTCGACGCCGAAAAACGCGAAGCGTTGATCTGCCACGAGCTCGACGAGCAGCCGATGATCGCGGTCGCAAAACGATTGGGCATTCCGCTCAAGACTGCGTTCTCGCGGTTGTATGCGGCGAGACGCGCGTTGCGCCTCGACTTGCGCAAGCAAGGTTGGGCGTGTCTGCCGTGGTGGGCTTGGCCGTTCGAGAGAATCGGCACAGGTATGAGTCGATCGAGAGCGCTGAGCTCGAGCTGGACCGTGCTACCGGCACGCGGACTCGTCGCAGCTGCGTTGGTCGGGCTCGTGCCGGGCCAACCAGTCGCGCCGGGAGGATTTTCGGAAGCAGCTATGCGCACCGAGCCACAGCTTATCGCCGTGGCTGTCGCGGGCACTCCGGTCACGCAGCCAGAAGCTGCCGCGGCGTCATCCGGACGGGACACACCCACGCGACGGGTTCGCGTACGCGCTGCTCCGCCGCAGAAGCCGGCCCCGGCGCAAGAGCGGGAGCAGGTCATCGAGCTCGAAGAGCTCACGGTCGTACGACCGGGTGAGATCGAGATCGGCCTCGGCCCCTTCGGAGAAAGCCCGTTGGCGTATCCTCCGATCGTCGAACCTCACCGTCACCCGCGTGCGAAGCTCGTGACGAGCGCTTACAAACGCGACAGCCGTCCGCGCTAACTAACGCAGATCCAGCGCGACGCTCGATCCAGCTGCGAGCTCGTCGACCACTTGGATCACGTAGCGCGCCTTCGCGTCGAGCACCGCGCTCCCTGTCCTACGTTCCCGCGCCAGCGCAGGCTCATTCATCAGCACTCGAAACGTCTCAGCACGATCTTCGGCCGCCGCTGCACGCGCGTAGTCCGTCATGAAGCTCGGGTGCAGATGTCCCAGCCCTTGCCCGCGACGCAACTCCTCGGCGTACGCTTCGAAGCCGATGTATGCCGTGCCGCGGGGATTGAGCGCGTCCCACGCTGGCTGTTCGCCGGGATAACCATGGAGTCGATAGTCGACCATATGAAAGATTTCGTGGTGAAAGATGTCCGGCGTAAACGCTGTTGGATCCAACACCAACGCCTTCGCCGGTGGCAACGCAAACCCACGCGCGGGTGCACCGTCTTTCATGATTTCGCACAACCACACCAGCCGCTCGAACCCGGTCTGTTTCAAAAACCGCTGCGGATAGCGCAGCAGCACGGCGTTCAACGCACGGAGCCCATCGACCACCTCACCGCGATTCGGCCGCCGCCCGGTGACGCGGCTTTCGATGCTCGCCAAGTTGTCGCGCGGCACGTACGACGTGATGCCCAGTTCTTTCACGCGAACTGCATCGCGCTCGTCGACCTCGAACGGCTCCCAATAGCGAAGCGATCGTTCCCACAGCTGCGGATCGAACTCGCCGCCCGCAGCAGCCAGCGGCGCCGCCGCCTGAATGCCGAGTGCAACACGCGACTTCTTCTCGGCCCACTTCGAGAAGCCCGTGTACTTCCAGAGAAGCAGAAACGCACACACTGCAGCCGCGACTACGCCGGCGACGCGCAGCCACGAGAATGCCGCCGGTGCGGACACGCGCCGATACTATCAGGTCTTCGGATGCCTCGAGTGGGCCACGAGCTCCAACAGGTTCGCGGCGAGCGCAGTCCAACCGGTTTGGTGGCTTGCGCCGAGGCCCTGACCGGTTTCCGCGTCGAAGTATTCGTGGAATAGCAGCAGGTCTTTGAAGTGCGGATCGTGTTTGTAGAGAGAACTGTCACCATGACACACCCGATGCCCTGCGGCGTTCGGCGTGAACAGTCGGACCAGACGGCGCTCCAGCTCGCGCGCGACTTCGAGCAAGTTCAGCATCCGACCTGAACCGGTCGGGCACTCCACGAGCAGCGTGTCTTGATAGAAGTGGTGGAACCGCTTGAGCGCCTCGAGCAACAGGTAGTTACTCGGAAACCAAATCGGGCCGCGCCAGTTCGAGTTACCCCCGAACATCGCTGTATCCGACTCCCCCGGCGAGTAGTGAACCTCTCCCCAAGCGCCATCGATGTCGAGCACGTACGGATGATCGCCGTGAAACTTCGATAGCGACCGCACACCGTACGGCGACAGAAACTCATTCTCATCCAACAAGTACTTCAACACTCGAATCAACTGTTCGCGCTGCGGAATTGCGAGCAAGCGGCGCGTGGACGTCGAGTCCGGTTGGAGCAGCGAGATGTTCTTCGCCAAATCGGGCTCATTGCGCATGAACCAGTCGAGGCGCTCACGGAACTTCGGCAGGAGCTTGAGATCCTCGTCGTCGAGCGACTCGGCCGCAAACAGCGGAATCAATCCGACTGTCGAACGCACGCGAAGCGGCACTGACTGCCCTCCGATCAGCGCCTGGTCGTAGTAAAAGCCATCCTCTTCGTTCCAGAGGCCCTTCCCACCGAGGCGATTGATCGCATGCGAGATCGCGACGAAGTGCTCGAAGAACTTTCCTGCGATGTCGACGTAAGCTGGATCTGCGGCCGCGAGCTCGAGTGCGATCGCGAGCATGGTCGTGCAGTAAAACGCCATCCACGCCGTCGCATCGGCTTGCTCGAGCGTGCCGCCATTGGGTAAGGGTTTCGAACGATCCAAAACGCCGATGTTGTCGAGGCCGAGAAAACCGCCCCCGAACAAGTTGTTGCCTTCGAGATCGTGCCGATTCACCCACCAGCTGAAGTTCACGATGCACTTGAGAAACGCACGCTCGAGAAAGAGCCGATCTTTTTTGCCGTTCGCCGCACCGAGATCGTAGACGCGCCGGGCAGCCCAGGCGAGCACCGGAGGGTTCACGTCGCCGAACGCGAACTCGTACGCCGGCAACTGACCGTTCGGATGCATGTACCACTCGCGGCACAAGATCAAGATCTGACGCTTTGCAAAACCCGGATCGAACCGCGCCATCGCAACGCAGTGAAACGCGAGATCCCACGCAGCAAACCACGGATACTCCCAGCAGTCCGGCATCGCGATCACGTCGCGCGCGCGTAGGTGCGCCCACAACTTGATCGGCCGCGTCTTGCGTTCGGGCGGCGGCTGCGGTTGCGTCGGGTCGCCCTCGAGCCACTCGCGCACGCTGAAGTGATAAAATTGGCGCGACCAGATCAAGCCCGCATCGGCCTGGCGAGCGATCTTGCGGGCTTCCGGATCGAGCGCCGTGTTGCGCGTTTCGAGGTAAAACTGATCGGCTTCGGAGATCCGCGCTTCGAAAATCGCGTCGAATTCGGTTCCAAAGGGCTCGATGGGCGCATCCGCTTCCGCGCTCAAGCGCAGCCGCACCACGCGCGACTCGCCGGCGGGAATGTTCAGCGCGTACCAGGCGGCGACCTTCGTCCCGAGACCCTCCGGGTTCACGGCAGCGTCTTCACCGCTGACGACCAAACGATGAAATGCATCTTTGACGTACGGGACCTTGTTCGGAACCGCGTACAGGCGCTCGTAGTTAGTTTCGTTGTCGGTGGCGATCACACGAGGCACGTCGCCGGCCGCTTCGCAAAACAAGCGGTAGCGGCCGAGCGAAGGATGTTCAGCGAGGATGATACGACTGCCGCCCTCAGCGGCAGGCCCGGTCCAGATCCGACCCTTCGGAAAGTAGTCCTCGCCTTGCCGGCCCCAGAGCCAGGTGTTTCGCTGCCAGAGCGTGGGCAACACGTGCAACGGCGCCGCATCCGGACCGCGGTTGTGACACGTGATGCGGATCAGAACGTCTTCCGGCCCCGCCTTCGCATATTCGACGAACACATCGAAGTAGCGACCCTCGGCAAAGATACCCGTGTCCTCGAGCTCGTATTCAGGCTGATCGCGGCCGCGCCGCTGACTCTCGGCACGCAACGCGTCGTAAGGGAACTCAGCTTGGGGGTACTTGTAGAGCGCTTTCAAATAGGACGCAGTCGGCGTCGCGTCGAGATAGTAGTAAAGCTCTTTGACGTCTTCGCCGTGATTGCCTTCAGGCCCTGTCAGCCCGAACAAGCGCTCCTTCAAGATCGGATCGCGGCCGTTCCAGAGCGCCGGCGCAAAACACAAGCGGCATTGCCGATCGCACAAACCGAGCAAGCCGTCTTCGCCCCAGCGATAGGTGCGGCTGCGCGAGTGATCGTGCGGGAAGTAGTCCCACACGGTTCCGGACTCGGAGTAGTCCTCTCGCACCGTGCTCCATTGCCGCTCCGCGAGATACGGACCCCAACGCGTCCAGTTGCGTTCTCGTCGCTCGTTCTCGTCGAGCCGCGCGCGTTCCGACTCGCCGCTGATGGCTGCAGCAGGTTTGGCCGGCGGGATTTCGCGCGGTTTACTCGCCATCTCGGTATGTGCCTCCCACTTGGCCAGTCCTGCGCTCTTCCGCTTCGTGCGGCGAAGGCCCGTATGGATGACCTCCGAAGCCATGCCGCATCATCGCGATCGCGCGCGCCCAACCCTTGCGTGAGTCGCGCGATGAGAACAGTTGCATGACCGACTGCGTGATCACTGGAATCGGGAGCTCCATTCGCAGCGCATCCGCGACGAGCCAATTCACTTCGCCCGTGTCTTCGACGTAGGCGGGAATCTTATCCATCCCAGCGTCATCGACGTACGCCTTGTGCATGAGATCCATGAGCCAGCTGCGGATCACCGAACCGTGACGCCACATCGACAACACTTCAGGGATCGCGAGCTTCTCGGGAAAGTGCTCGAGCAGATCCATGCCCTCCGCGATCGATTGCAGCATGCCGAACTCGATGCCGTTGTGCACGAGCTTCGTGTAGTGGCCCGCACCAGGTGGACCGGCGTGCGCGTAGCCGCCCTCGGCTGCGAGCTCGATCAGCATCGGTTCCACGCGCGCGACTGCGGCTGGCGTGCCCCCAATCATGAAGCATGCACCGGAACGTGCGCCTTCGACGCCGCCGCTGGTCCCGAGGTCGAGGAGCTCGAGACCGCGGGCGACTAGCCGCTTACGGCGGCGGATGGAATCACCCCAGTACGAGTTTCCACCGTCCACGATGATGTCGCCGGGCTCGAGGTGCGGAACCAACTCTTCGATCACGGCATCGACCGCGGGACCGGCAGGAATGTACAGAAAGATCGCGCGCGGGCTCTCGAGCTCCCGCACGAAGTCAGCGAGTTCCTTCGCAGGCACGACGCCTCGCTCGATGAACTCGGGGCGAACGCCCCGTACGTCGTAACCGACGATCTTGATCCCTTTGTCGCGAGCTTGAAGTGCGAGTCCGCCGCCCATCCGTCCGAGCCCGATGACTCCAAACTCTCGTCTGACGTTCGCCATCTCGCACTCTCCTTTGCGACTCGACAATCAGGTCGCGCGCCGCCCTAACGTTCGAACAATCGCGCGCGCAGGTGCACCATCACCATCCAACAGTTTGAGCGGCAGGCAGACCAGCTCGCACGGGCCGGGTGGCACGCGCGAGAGGTTCAGCCCTTCGATGATCCAAATCCCCGCCTTCAGCAGGGCGTGATGGACAGATTCACCGCTACCGTCGAGAAAGCCACCGACGGACAAATAGTCGACACCGAGCGTGCGCACACCGCGATCGGCGAACCATTGGGCTGCTTCCGGTGTCAAATGCACGAAGTCTTCGACGAAGTGATCAGCCTCCCACGCACGCGGCGAGTTGCGCGTGCGAAGTAGGATGCGCTCGCCGCGCCGGATGCGATGCTTCTCGAGCTCCTTCACGCGCACGAGCTTCGGGTCCCGGATCTTGATCACGCGTGCTCGGCCGATCGTGGCGTCGAGCGGCATTTTGTCGATGCCGGAGGTTCCCGCAAGAAAGTGGCTCGGCGCGTCCATGTGCGTGCCGGTGTGAACGCCGAGCGAAATCTTCGACACCGTCGCGGGGTGGCCCTTCTCGAGATCCATCACGCGCTCGACGACGATCGCAGGGTTGTCGGGCCAATGCGGCATGCCATTGCGGATTGCGACGCTCACGTCGATGAAGCCGTTGCGAGACTTCTTCGAGCTGGCTGAAGCGCGCGACACTTTCGACGCCTTCAGTGTGTGGCTGTTGCGACTGGGCGGCGCCATTAGGACTCCGCAAATCGGACGACACGTTTGATTCCGAAAGACGGCTTGATCAACAGGTCTTCGATTTGTTCGGGCGGATAGCGACCAGTGATGAGGTGCCGCAGCGGCGTCGGCCAGCGCGCATCGAATTGTGCCAAGTCTGCGATCGCCTCTTCGAATGCACTCGGTGCAGCGTTCACGGTGCCGAACACGAGCTGATTCTTCAGCACCATCGAACGCATCACCTCACTTGCGTTCACGGCGATCGGCCCGGTTTGCGGAGGTACGCCCGTGAGCACGAAGACTCCGTTGACCCCGAGAATCTCGAGCATTTCGAACGACAGGCTCGGCACACCCGTGGCTTCGTAGATCAAGTCGATATTGCCGATCTGCTCGCGCACTTCCTCGCGAGTCATCGCCTTGGCAGGCAGGTAGCGCCCACCGACTGACTCCACCCAAAGTGCCTTCTCACTGCCCGCTGGGCTCGTCGAATACATATACGTTTCGAACCCGCGCACGAGCAGCGCGAGACAACCGAGCATGCCGACTGGCCCCGCACCGAGGACGAGCGCCTTCAAGCCATGTCCATCGCCGTCTGGTTTGATCGCAGGACCCCACGGCAAGCGGTCTTGAACGTCCCAGACTTGCCGCAACGCTTTTTCGGCGATCGTCAGTGGTTCGACCAGCACGCCCACGTCACGCAACGGCTGCGGTAGGACTTGCATGTAGCGCTCGTCGTCGAGCACCAGCTCTGTCATGAAACCGTGACGCTGCTTGATGCCACGTTCCTTGAAGTCGCCCGTGATGCAGAAGTCCTGACGCCCCGTCGCACACGCGCGACACTCAGGACGCTGACAAGGACGGCGAACCGTAGTGACGACTAAATCGTTCTTCGCGACAGTTCGGACGTCCGATCCCACTTCGATGACGCGCGCGAGCGACTCATGTCCGAGCACGAGATACGGCGAGCCCTCGGGTGGCGTTCCGTAGTCGAAGTGCGCGATCTCGCGGTCGGTTCCGCACACGCCGACGTCGAGCATGCGGAGCAGCGCCTCACCGCAAGCCGGTGCGGGCGGCTCCGGATGGTCCACCAAGCGCAACGCTCTTTCACCTGGAAACACGGCCACTGCGCGCATATTGCCCGGCCCCTTTCAGATGGTGAGCCTCGGTTATCGCACGATCTTTGATGCAATCGTCGAACCAAGTTCGTCAGATCCAGTGCAGATACGTACACTGAAGCTGCCGACCTGCAAGCTTGGATCCATGACGCGAACACAGCCGACCACGAAACCGTTGAAGCCAGGTGTACCGCTCAAGATTCTCGCGAAGCTGCGAGCCATCTGTCTTCGGTTACCTGATGCGTACGAAGAGTCCGCGTGGGTGGGGACGCGGTGGATGATTCGCAAGCGCAATTTTGCGCACGTCGTGCGTATTGCAGATGGATGGCCCGCGGCATACGCGCGTGCTGCATCGAGCAACGGGCCCTTAGTCGTGTTGACGTTTCGGGCGACTGACATTCTGCGCGATGCACTGCGCGACGTGGGCTCACGTTTTTTCGTGCCGGCCTGGGGAACTCGCTGGGGGACTAAAGTCATGGGCTTAAAGCTCGACGAGGCTGTCGACTGGAAGGAAGTCGAAGCGGTCCTCGCCGAGAGCCATCGATTGCTCGCGCCTAAAGCGAGCACACGAGCACCTCGAACGGCCGCACGAACGCCAGCCCGCAAAGTGCGGAAGCGTCGAGCGAGTTAGCGAGCCGAAGTCGACACCGCGACCGCTTCGTTCGTGTCGATGTCGGCAGCGACCTCCGCAAGTTTTCCGCGCAGGCTTTGTACCGCATCGCTGCCGAGTGGCAGGCGCAACGTCGGTGCACCGGCGGCAACCGCATCGGCGATCGCGCGCGCGGCTTTGGCCGGGTCACCCGGCTGTACGCCGTCCGAACCGGCTGCGAATGCGCGCGTCGGACCCACCGTTGGTGCGTAGGCCGCGATCTCCGGCACCCTGCGGAACGCCGAGCCGAACAAGCTCGTTCGAAACGCACCCGGCTCGACGATCAACACGCGGATCCCGAATGGGGTCACCTCTTTCGCCAAACATTCGGACAACCCTTCGAGCGCGTGTTTAGCGGCGCAGTACGGCCCGAAGCCGGCAGCGGTCGTGAGGCCACCCACGCTGGTGAGTTGCACGATCGTGCCGGCTTTTCGTGCCCGCATTCGCGGCAAGACTTCACGCGTCAGCGCGACCGCGCCAAAGAACATGGTCTCCATCGCAGCGCGCAACTCAGCATCGCTCGTTTCTTCGACCGCACCGACCATGCTGTACCCCGCGTTGTTGACGAGGACGTCGATCTCACCGAACCGCTCGTTTGCGCTCGCGACCGCTTTGCGAATCTCGTCCGCGTTCGTGACGTCGGCCCGCACCGCGAGGACGCGTTCCGGCGCCCGTTCGACGAGCTTACGCATCGGTTCGACCTTGCGCGCGGCCGCAACCACGCGATCCCCGCGAGCGATCACTTCCTCGGCGAGCGCCAGGCCAAATCCCGAGCTCGCCCCGGTGATGAACCAAACCTTCGATTTTTCGTGGGTGCTCATGGCTTCACTTCCAATGGTTCGCGAGACGCGACAACCGCGCCGGCAACTAGAACCTAAGCCCGCTGAGACCGATGCAAACGCCGTATAATTGCGATACGCTTTGAAGTATTTCTAATCAATGCCCGATCCACTTTCAGGCCTGACCGCGCTGATGACCGTCGCAGAGACGGGCAGTTTCACCGCTGCGGCGGCCGCGTTACGTGTCACACCGTCCGCCGTGAGTCAGACCGTGCGCGCGCTCGAGGAGCGGGTTGGTGTTCGCTTGCTCCAGCGAACGACGAGGAGCGTGGGCCTGACTGAAGCGGGCGGTCGCTTCGTCGCTCGCTTGCGGCCGGCGCTCGACGGCGTGCATTCGGCGTTCGAGTCGTTGAACGAGCTGCGCGATTTGCCGATGGGCACGTTGCGACTGAATGTGCCGCGTCTCGCGTACCGGCAGGTCATCGAACCGCAGCTGGCTGCGTTTCTCGCCGCGTATCCAAAGATCCAGCTCGACGTCGTGCTCGATGACGCGTTTGCAAACATCATCGAGAGCGGGTGCGACGCAGGCATCCGCATCGGTGAAATGCTCGAGCGCGAGATGGTCGCGGTGCAAATCGGTCCCGACGAGTCGTCCGCTATCGTCGGCTCACCGGAATACTTCGCCGCGCGTGGCAAACCAAAGCGCCCGCGAGATCTCCAGCAGCACGACTGCATCAACTATCGCCGCATCGCGAAGCGCGAGATCTACCGGTGGGAGTTCACGGAGAAC
>DASRXR010000885.1:0-10275 GCA_035687405.1 Polyangiales bacterium | reverse complement strand
GCGGCGCGCTCGAACGCGCGTTCGCCGCGCACGGCGTCGCAGTGGAGTGGCGTGAGTTCGCCGGCGGAATGCAGCTACTCGATGCACTCGAGCACGACGGCTTGAGCTTGGGGCTCGTCGGCGAAGTGCCACCGATCTTCGCGCAAGCCGCCCAGCTCCCGATGGTGTATCTCGCTGCCGAAGCTCCTGCGCCCGATCACGAAGCGATCGTGGTCGCGCCCGGCTCCGAGATTCAGAGCGTCGAGGAGCTCCGCGGTAAAACGGTGCTGCTCAGTCGCGGCTCGAACGTGCAGTACTTCCTGATTCTCGCGCTCGAAGCCGCGCGCCTGACGTACGCAGACATTCGAGTCGTCTACGCGACGCCGGATCGCGCGCAAGCGCTGTTTGCGAGCGGCCAAGTCGATGCGTGGGCGACCTGGGAGCCCTTCTTGAGCGACGTGCGGCGAGAACCGGGCGCGCGCGTGTTGCGCAGCGCCCGCGGTTTGACCGCGAACACGAGTTACTACGTCGGCGCGCGCAGCTTCGTGGATCAGCAGCCTCATCTCGTGACTACGTTTCTCGATCAGCTGCGCGACGTGGGCCGCTGGGCCGAGCTCGAACGCGAAGCTGCAACGGGCTTACTCGCAGCCGCGCTGAGCCTGCCGCCCACAGCTGCAGGGCCGATCCTCGGTGGCGCGCGGGCACCCGAACCGTTCGATGCCTGCCATAGGCTCTCGCAACAAAACATCGCCGATACGTTTCATCGGCTCGGGCTCGTCGAGACGAAGATCGACGTCGCCGCTGCATGCTGGCGTCCCGCTGCTACGGCGAAAGCGACCGCGAGCCCGAGCGGCCGACCCGCCCGGGCTTGAACGACGTCATGCGCGCGCGGTGGCTTTCGGCGCGATGTCGTTCGCGATCATCTCGCCGAACGGGCCGGTCAGATTCGTCTGGACTGCCGGCCGCGCGTGTTCGACCGGCAACAACGGGAACAACAACTCCGCTGCGCGATACGATTCTTCGAGGTGCGGGTAACCGGAGAAGATGAACGTATCGATCCCGAGCTCGGCATACTCGCGCATCCGCGCTGCTAGCGTCTCGGCGTCCCCGACCAAAGCCGTCCCCGCACCGCCGCGCACCAAGCCCACGCCGGCCCACAAGTTCGGGCTCACCTCGAGCGCATCGCGGCGGCCTCCATGGAGTTGCGCCATGCGGCGCTGACCCTCCGAATCGAACCGTGCGAATGCACCTTGAGCTGCTGCGATCGCGCTGTCGTCCAAGTGCTTGATCAAGTCGTTTGCCGCGTCCCACGCTGCCGAGGTCGTCTCGCGCACGATCAGGTGGAGGCGGATCCCGAAGCGCAACGTCCGGCCCTTCTCTGCCGCGCGCCGCTTCATGTCTTCGATCTTCTCGCGCACCGCCTGTGGAGGCTCACCCCAGGTCAGATACAGATCGATGTGTTTCGCCGCGAGCTCGTGCGCCGCCGGCGACGAACCTCCGAAGTACAGCGGCGGATACGGAGCTTGAATCGGCGGATACAGCAGCTTCGCGCCTTGCACGCGCAAGTGTTTGCCTTCGTAGTCGACGACCTCGCCCGCGATCACGCGGCGCCAGATGTCGAGAAACTCATCGGTCACGCTGTAGCGCTCGTCGTGCGACAGAAAGATGCCGTCCGCGCTCGCTTCCGCCGGATCACCACCTGTCACCACGTTGATGAGCAAACGCCCGCCCGACATCCGATCGAAAGTGGCAGCCATCCGCGCCGATGCAGTCGGCGAGATGATGCCCGGCCGAATCGCGACTAAAAACTTCAGCCGCCGCGTCGATGAAATCAGGCTCGACGCCACGACCCAGGCGTCCTCGCACGAACGTCCAGTCGGAAGTAACGCCCCGGCGTAGCCGAGGTTGTCTGCAGCTTGCGCGATTTGCTGCATGTACTCGAGCGTGACCGGCCGCGACCCTTCCGTCGTGCCGAGGTAGCGACCATCACCATGCGTCGGGATGAACCAGAAGACGTTCATGCTGTGCTCCTTCGCGGGAGCCCGAAGCAAAGCTCGAGCCAAGGGTGATCTGCTTCGGCTTGTACGCGCGCCTTTGAAACTCCTGCTGTACTGTTGCTGCAGCAACACCTCGACAACACTGACTGTCTCGGGACGGACATCCACCGCCCAAAAACTAACGGGCTCGGCTGATTGCGCTGCTGGCACGTGACGTGCTGAACTTCGCGGCACTCAGATGGCCGACCGCTCCACCAACCCTGCTCGCGAAACCGCGCTCGAGGTCGCCGAGCGTGTTGCAAAAGTCCTCGCTCAAACCGCAGTCGTGAGAGACGAGCGCGGTGGCACACCGAAAGCCGAGCGCGACCTGTTGCGCGAGAGCGGCTTGCTCACGCTCGCGATTCCGACAGACCTCGGCGGATGGGGCGCGACGTGGCCCGAGATTTTTGCGGTCGTTCGGCGGCTCGCCAAGGTCGATGGCTCGGTCGCACACGTGTTCGGCTTCCAACACTTGCTGCTCGCGACGCTCCGGTTGTTCGCAGCCGAGAGCCAGTGGCGGCCGTGGTTTACCGACACGGCAACGCACGAGTGGTTTTGGGGCAACGCGCTCAATCCGCTCGATCCGCGCACCACCCTCGAATGGAACGGCGACGAGGGCGTGATCAACGGCGACAAGTCGTTCTGCTCGGGCGCACTCGACTCCGACATGCTGATCGTCTCTGCGATCGACCAAACCACGCGCAAGCTGGTGATCGGCGCCATTCCAACCCAACGCGCCGGAATCCAGCTGCGCGAAGACTGGGACTGCATCGGACAGCGGCAAACCGACAGCGGCAGCGCGCGCTTCGAGCAAGTTCGCATTCACCGCTCGGAGCTGCTCGCGAGTCCGGGTCCGCTCGGTTCGACGTTCGCGTCGCTGCGGCCGTGCATCGCTCAGCTCGTGCTCGCCAACATCTACGTTGGAATCGCGCAAGGTGCATTCGATGCGGCGCGCGTGTTCGTGAACGAACAAGCCAAGCCGTGGTACACGTCCGGCGTCGAGCGGGCGTCGCAAGATCCGTACGTCCTGCGCACGTTCGGCGAGCTTTGGACCGAGCTCGAAGCAGCGCGCGCACTCACGGATGAAGCCGCTCGCACGTTCGAAGCCGCCTGGCAGCGCGGTGACTCGTTGACGGCTGCAGAACGCGGCACGGCAGCGGTCGCGATCGCACTCGCGAAGGTGCAGACCACGCGCGCCGGGCTCGAAACTGCGAGCCGAGTCTTCGAAACGATGGGTGCGCGCGCCACGGTCGGCAAAGCGCGGCTCGATCGCTTTTGGCGCAACCTTCGCGTCCACACGTTGCACGACCCCGTCGACTACAAACTGCGCGACATCGGCGCTTGGGCGCTCTGCGACACGCTACCGAACCCAAGCTTCTACTCCTGAGCGAGCCGTCATGACGTTTGCCAAGATCGAAGCCGCCTTGACCGCGATTCGCAGCGGCGAGCTCGTCGTGGTCGTCGATGACGCGAGGGGCGACGGCGCGCTGATCATGTCGGCGCAGTGCGCGACGCCCGAAGCGACTGCATTCATGGTGCGCTACACGAGCGGCCTCGTCTGCGTCGCGCTCGAGTCCGAGCGGGTCGACCAGCTGCAACTACCGCGAGTGGTCGAGAGCCAGGGCGACGCGTTCACCGTGTCCGTCGATCTCAAACACGGGACCCACGGCGGCATCTCGGCAGCAGATCGCAGTGCGACGATTCGCGCGCTCGCAGACGCTGCGTCGCGCGCGGATGACTTCGCCCGCCCCGGGCACGTGTTCCCGTTGCGCTCCGCGAAGGGCGGTGTGTTGCAACGACCGGGACACACCGAAGCCGCGGTGGATCTCGCGCGACTCTGCGGTCACCCTGCTGCAGGAGCAGTGTGTGAGCTCGTGAACGACGACGGCAGCATGGCGCGCTTGCCCGAGCTGCAATCGTTTGCGGCGCGACATGGATTTCTCGTCGTGAGCATCGCGGACTTGGTCGCGTACCGGCGCCGCACCGAAGCCTGGTCGCAGCCGCCCGAGCTGCGCCTTGCAGCTCGGAGCGGCGGGCTGCCGCGCGTCATCGCCGACCGTCGCGCGAACTAGGCGACTCTGCGCTCCACCTACGTCCGCGCAACCAAGTCGCAACCGATTCAGGTGACCGCGCCTTTTAAGATCTTCGACGTGAGCACATCCACCTTCTCGATGTGGGGAGGCTCGGAGAGCAACTCCGGCGCTTGCTGCATCAGCGCACCGGCCACCTGCCCAGCCAGGTGCTGCTCGCGACCGCCTTCGTCGTCGAACGCATCGAAGATGTAGAACGTACCGCTCGCACCCGCGAGACCGAACCACACCGGCGTGAACTCCTCCGCCTGAACGGCACCGATGGCCCCGCTCAGGAACTCGGCCACGAGCTTTTCCTTACCGGGTTTCGCCTTCAGCCGAACCAACAAACCAAGCTTCGTCATGATGAGCCTCCTGCCTTTCACTCGCTCGCTCGCGAGCAAGTGCAGAGACATACGCCCACCGGACAGGCACGCCATGCGCGGGAAACGATGCTCAGTTGGTCGGCGGAGCCAGGTGCTTCAGCTTGTCCGGATTTGCCACGAGGTACACTGTCGTGATCACACCGGCGTGCGATTCCATCGCCACCATCGCGAACTCGCCACCACCGTAGTCGACCACAAATCCAGGTAGCTGGTTGACCTGACGCGGATACATGCCGCGAATGACCGGCGCATCCGCCCGTCGCGCTACACCCGCGAGGAAGCGCAAGATCCGCTCGCGCCCGAGGATCGGGTTGAGTGCTGCACGCCGCTTGCCTCCGCCGTCCGTGTACAGGACTGCGTCTTCGGCCAACAGCTTCGCAAATCCGTCGACGTCGCCCGAACGCGTCGCGTCGATGAAGGCCGCCACGAGGCGCGCTTCATCGGCGGGCGATCGTTCGAACCGCGGCCGCGCTTCCTGCACGTGCGCGCGTGCGCGGTCCGCGAGCTTGCGGCACGCCGGTTCGGAGCGCTCCAGCACTTCAGCGACCGCAGGGAAGTCCATGTCGAACACGTCATGCAACAAGAACGCGGTTCGCTCGAGCGGCGACAAACGTTCGAGCGTGAGGAGCAGCGCGAACGACAGCTCATCGGCGAGCTCGCGCGCGGTGTCGGGCGAGAGGCCTTGGTCATCGATGATCGGCTCCGGCAACCACGTCCCGACGTATGTCTCACGTTGCGCGCGCGCCGACTTCAATCGATCGAGACACAAGCGCGCGACCGTCTTCGACAAGTAGCTGCGCGCATCGAGCACGCTCGCGGAGTCGGCCGCTTGAAAGCGCAAGAACGCGTCCTGCACGACGTCTTCCGCTTCGGCGTACGAGCCGAGCATGCGGTACGCCAACCCGATCAGGTGGCGTCGATGCCGCTCGAAGCGGCTGCCGACTTCCGAGGTTTCCATCAGCTCACCTGGGCGAGACTCGGCTCGCGAAGAACGGACACTGGAGCGCCCGCGACTGTGACTCGGCTACACGTCTTTCCGAACCCGAGTGCGTACTTGAGCGTCGGATACGCGCGCGCTGCGACGAGCGCAAACGCGAGTGAGATGACCGCGCGACGGCCCCAGCGTTCGCGCACGCGTTCTCGCCAGACATCGGCCTCGGGATCGCGCTGCAGAACCGCGCGTGTGAACATCACGGCGAGGTGCGCATCCGGGCCGAGCGCGGCGTCATCCCCGCGGATGAGCGCGCGGAGGGTCTCAGCCGAAACTCCGGCCTTTTCTGCCGTGGTCACCATCAGCTGCGTGCACGGCCCGCAGTCCTCCGCGAGCGTGCCCGTAATCTTTGCAGCGAACTGTGCTTCTACGGGAAGATCCCGAGAGTAAGCCGAGATCGAGGCCAGCTTCGTGACACGCCAAAACGCGCCTATATCCGCAGCCAGAATTTCGCGGACGTAGCTCGTGTCGTAGCCGTACTCGCGCTCGAAGGCATCGAGTCGGTTGTGGATGAGAGCTTTCAGCATGATTTCCGCCTCCTGATGAAGAGACGAGCCAGCAAGCCCCAGTGTGACACGCTCTACCCCTAACCCACCGACTGACCGTTATCCCAATGCTTTCGCATACTGAGCTCATTTTGCGAATCGTCGTCGGCGCCGCGTTGGGCGGCGTCATCGGCTACGAACGCGACCGACACGGGCGCCCGGCCGGGCTGCGGACGCACACCCTCGTGGCGCTGGCCTCCGCCACGTTCATGGTCGTCTCGACGCAGTTCGCCTATTACCAGCGCTTCGGGCCAAACGACCTCATCGAGGTCGATGCATCGCGCATCGCGGCCTCGGTCGTCTCGGCGGTCGGCTTTCTGGCCGGCGGTTCGATCTTGCGCTCCGGCGTCAGCGTCCAAGGCCTGACCACTGCCGCGGGGCTGTGGCTCGTCACCGCGATCGGCCTGTGCTCGGGCGCGGGCATGCTGGTCGAAGCCAGCACTGTGACCGCCGTCGGGATCATCGCGCTCACGCTGCTCCGGCGTTTCGAGGACAAAGACGATCGGCGCATCACTCGCAAGCGCGTCACGGTCTTGCTCGGCGAAGGTGGCGATTCTGCGATTCCGCAGCTCATGGCTGCACTGACCGATCTCGGCGCGGTGAGCAGCGACGTGGAGTACGAGCGCCGGCTCGACGACAATCGCAGCGTGCGGCTCGTCTTCGACATGACGGTGCCGGTGAGCGTCACGGCCGCCGAGCTCATCGAAGTGCTGGAGCGCCCGCCCTCGGTGCTGAACGTGCACATCCGCTCCTGGCCCGAATAAACCCGAGTGAACGCTGCTGAACGCTACTGGTAGCGCCCAGTCCCTTCGCCGCCCTTCATGCCCAGCGCTGCTGCGTGAGTCAGCTGCTCGTTCGGCTCTCTCGCGGCGGGATCGTTTTCCAGAAACTCGATCAGCCGCACACGCGCGCCGCGATCGAGCTGCCTCGCTTCGGGCGGCGGCATCGCACCCGGTGCATTGCGCGGTAACTGAAGACGTTTTAATGCGGTGTCGAGCTCGGCGCGGTCTAGCCGCGAGATGTCCACGTTGAAACGCGCTCGCGAGATTGTTTGGTCGAGCACGTCGTTGTGGCAGCTGCCACAGCCTTGCACCAACGTCTCGACCGGCGTTGCATCGGGCTCGGTTTGCAGGCCGATTCGCGCGCGCACGCTCGGATCATCCGGAAAGATGTCGGAGAGGTCCGGCAGCTCGTCCGCGCTGATCTCGCCGGCACGGTAGCGTTGGTATGCCGCCGTCAGCTGCGCTTGTTTGTCCGGATCGGTCGCGCGCGTCTCGAGATACGGCAGCGCAAGTTGCTCGCCGCGCTTGAACGCTTCATAGCCGCGCTCCCACGTCGGACTGGGTTGCGCTTCGGCCGGATACCCGTCCGGACCGTAGGGATAACGCTCGCTACTGATCTGCGGCGCGTTGAACATGAGCGGCTGGGACGGCCCAACCGTTGTCTGAAGCACGAACGGCGCGATCAGGGAAACCTTGTCCACCGGGAAGCCGCCGTAGGGCTCGTCACCCTTCGCATCGAGGTAGTCTTGCGACAGCGCCGTGCCATTCACGCCCGGCACCGTGATCTCCGTATGCGGCGGGAAGAACCAGTGCGTCCACGGGCTCTCGAGCTCGCGCATCAGGAGCGCGCCACGATCGAGCGCGCGTTGATGACATTGCCGGCAATCGAGCGGCGTGTTCTTGAGATCTTCCTCGTCGCGAATCGCGACGTGTGTCCAATCGGTCTCGATCCGCGGCGTGTACAGGTCGCCGTGCGAACAGCCACCTTTGCGCGCGTTGCAGGCTTGTTCGAACGTGACGAGGTAAAAGTGCACGCCCGTGCCGTCTTGCGTGTAGGTCACGAGCTCGACCCGCTGCACGCCGCGTTGGTACGCGAGCAACGTGCCTTGTCCGAGCACGATCGCACGGGGATTGATCGGCGAAACTAGGTGCCCCGCGAGCGCAGTCGAGTGACCGAGCAACGCGACGTACCGAATGGTGCCGAGCGGAGTCGCAGGTCCGGCGCCAGAGTCTTCGTTCCCTCCAGTCGTCGCGACGTTCGACTTCACGAGCGTCATCAAATCTTCCAAGCTCCCGACGGAAGGTTGCTCGTCCGTGCAAAACACGCTGCGGACCGCATCTCCCCCGGGCCGGTCACAAAACGCGGGCCGCGCGTCGCTTGGATCGACGTGCGACTCCACTTCAGCGTCGGGACCCGCATCCGCGATCATCGCCGCGGGTTTCCCGTGATGCGAATGGGAGTGCGGCTTCAGCGCAGGCTCGGCGCCACACGCAACCAGCAACGACACACACAACGCTGCGCTCGCGACGCGCAAATCTCGCATGACGACGACCTGCGTCAGGGAAGCGCGCGTGCGAGCAATGCGTTCACCGCCACTTGCGCACGCTCGTCCGCCTTTGGATGGCGATTGAAACGCGACGACACATGGTGACTCAAGTAGATTCCGCACAGCTCCCAGACGAACTGTTCAACATCGAGGTCCGCGCGTAACTCTCCGAGTTGGACGGCTTCTGACACGATGGTCTCGAGAACCCCGCGCCACTGCTCCTCCATCTCGACCACTTTGTCACGCACGGGGCTTTCGACGTCGTCGAGCTCGAACATCGCTGCCGCGATCGGGCAACCGCCGGGGAGCCCCGCACGGCCCGCCCACCCGAACCAGTTCCGCACGATCGCGTGAACCCGCGGGAGCCCGGGAGGTTCGCGAAACGTCGGATCGAGCACGCGCGGTGCGCTGAACTTTGCGACGTGATCGAGCAGGGCGATTTCGACGTCGGCCTTCGAGCTGAAGTGCGCGAACACGCCGCTCTTCGAGATGCCGGCGTGTTGAGCCAAACGGCCGAGCGTGACGCCGGACAGGCCTTCTTGGCTCATCAGCCGAACGCCGAACTCCAGCAGCTTCTCGCTCGTATTCGCTTGCTTCTTCGACATATTGCGCGAGCGAACGACCGGTCGTTCACCCGAATGTCCTGATTGGTGCACGACCGGTCGTGCAGTGTCAAGTGGGATTCAGTATGGCTTCTGGCCCACCACGTTGCCGGGCGGGCTGTAGTTACAGATCCAGATGTCCCAGGTTGCGCCCCCGGCCTGGCACGTCGAGACGCCGCAGCCGACTTCCGTCGTGTTGCGCCAGACGATCGCCGTGTAGTGGCCGCAGCCATCACTTCGCATCTGCGTATAGCAGGCCATGTCGCATTTTTCGGTGCCACCGAAGTCCGCACCGGATGTGCCGTACGTCCAACACTTCACTTCGCCAGCCCAACCATCGACGGCCCACTGCGCGTTCGTCATCGGTGCGGGTACGCCGCCGGCAGCTGCAAGGTTTTCGCCGTAGCGCTTCGCCTGTAACTCCTGTTGGCTGCGATGCATCGGGCGATTGCAGGCAGTCTTCGCTTCGTTGTCGGCCCACTCTTGTGCGTAGGCCGCGAGCGTCGGCGACCAGGTGAGGGGTGCGAGCGGCGGCATGGTTTGAACCATCGCGCGCACCGCGTTGTGTGCTGCGGTCATGCCGACCATGCGACCGGTCTCGCCCATCGTTGCCATCGACATCGTTCCCGCCGTGCCTGCGGTGCCTGCCGTGCCCAGCATGCCGGCGCTGCCGCTACCAGCTGCAGCAGGTGTGCCTGCACTGCCGCGACCGGCTGCGACGGCTCCAGCTGCTCCGATCATTCCGCCCGTCCCGAGCGTGCCGGCTGCACCGCCGCCGATCGCACCCGCACCTGCTGGCCCGATCGGTGCGGGAGCGCCTGCGACGATTGGGGCGGGTGCACCCGCCGGGCGACCGACCTGACCTGCACCGGTCGTAGTCGAGCCGCTGACTCCCGCTTGCGCGCCCACGGTCGAGCCGCTCGCACCCGCTGCGCCGCCGGTGGGGATTTGGATCGGCGCATTCGACGAGCGGCCATCTCCATCATCCGGACTGCATCCGCCCAGGGCGGATAGACAACCGAAACCCAACCATAGGAACCAAAAGGTCGTCCGGGACATCGCTTGCATTCGGTTCAAAGTGCCGCGACGGCGCGACTAGGTGTCAAGGCATTGTGCCTTGGCGCGCGGCGACAAACCGACCGCACAGGCTAAGATGCGCGTCTCCATCTGACAGGTGTGAGCAGCCATGCATGTAGCGAACTGCAACGCAAAGAACGTCGCGCTTACGGTTTCTCGAGTTTTCGGATATCGAAAGGCATGACCGCGACACGCACGTTGCTGCTCGATCACTTTCGGGAGACCGCCGTGATCTGTCAGGAGTACGGCTCTCCGTTCACC
>DASRXR010000884.1:0-2574 GCA_035687405.1 Polyangiales bacterium | reverse complement strand
GAACGGCTGCGCAGCTTCCAGCGGCACCGACCACAACCACTCCGCGATGCGCTCGAACGGTTCAGTGCGCGCGAGCTCGAGCGCACTTCGACCGCGATAGCGGACCGCGTCCGGTGTGACTTCGGTGAGCTCGGTCGTGATGATGAGCGTGGGCGCTTTCGGTGCGACGCCACGCCGCCCGCGCAGCGCGAGGCGTTCGACTTGGGCGACCTCGAAACGACTCTGCTTCTCGGTGCCGTGTCGGCTCAGAAGCCCGCGACTCACGTACGCGTAGATGGTGTCGAGCTTCACTCCGAGGCGCCGAGCGGCGTCGGCTGCGCTTAGGTATTGACGAGAATCCTCGTTCATTGATTACTTGATCAACCTTGACTCAGTAATCGGGTCCAGTCAACTTCAGGTCATGTCGATCATCGTGCGCTCCATCCTTTCAGTGCCTGGTTTGCGTGACCGCTTCATTGATAAGGCGGTCAGCGTGCCGGCGGACATCATCCTGTTCGATCTCGAGGACTCGATACCGCCCGCCCGAAAAGCCGAAGCCCGCTCACGGGTGCGGGCTGCCCTCCCCGGTTTCGAGCGGCGGGGCCGCTTCGTGTTCGTGCGGCCGAACGACCTGGCGACCGGCCTATTGGAGCTCGACCTGGATGCCGTGGTCGTGCCGGGTCTGGACGGCATCCATCTGCCGAAGACGCACAACCCGGATGTGCTCCGGCGCACCGACAACTATCTGACGTTGCTCGAGCGTGCGCGCGGGATCGCGCTCGGAAGCGTGCGCATCATCGCGTGGATCGAATCGGCGGAGGGCGTGGCGAACGTCGAAGCGATCTGTCGCGCGAGCCCGCGGTTGATCGGCGTGTCGATGGGTGCCGAGGACTACGCGACGAGCCTCGGCGTGATGCGGACGCGCGGAGGTCTCGAGATCGAATACGCGCGGGCGCGGGTTGCCAATGCGGCGTTGGCGGGAGGGTTGGTACCGATCGATTGTCCGGAACCGGACTACCAGGACCTCGAACATTTCGAGCGAGACATTCGGCATGCGCGTGCGCTCGGCTATCGCGGCAAGTACTGCATTCATCCAAGTCAGGTCGAGATCGCGAATCGCGTCTTCGCGCCGTCGCAGGAGCAGCTGGTGTGGGCAACGCGAGTGCGTGATGCCTACGAAGCGGGAGAGCAGCAAGGCTTGGGTGCGGTGGGTCTGGACGGTGCGATGGTAGATCGCCCGATCTACGTCCGAGCGTTGGACATGTTGCGGTGGCAAAGCGAGATCGAGGCGCGCGCGTTTTGAGGCGAGTCAGCGCCGCGTAACAATCAGCTCTCGCAGCACCGTATCCGTCTGCGCTTCGACCGCAAGCCTGACTGGGCTCGAGCCCGGCAGTTGCACCGTACACGCGTCCTTGGCGTTCTTAGCGAGCTTCACCGCGACAACGCCGGGGCGCCGTTCGAGCACGACTCGGCCTGCTGCTCTGAGCAGCGGACAGCCTGGCGCTGACACTCGCTCACCGACGCCGATCGAAAGGTCCGGAGCGTCCGCAGTTGCAATGCGGACGAGCGCTTCCCCTTCCAGACGCAACTCGAGCTCGAAGTTGCCGAACTGCAGGTGTGGAATGTCGAAGCGCGCCCCCGCCACGAGGGCACGCAGGCCGCCGTCCTCCAAGCGTTCCCAACGCACGGGGGCGTCGATCGCGATTCGCCGCCCGTCTGCAGCCAGCAGATTACCTTCAGGGCTCTCGTAGCTGCTGAAGCTGCCGAGCCTGCGCAACGAGGTGCCGAACGGATCGAGCTCCGCGATCGCACCATCTGCGAGCGACACCAACACACTCGGGGCACGCGAAGCTTCGTGGTCGTCGATCGATCGAGCATCCAGATCGATCACGAGCGCGCGGCTCATCATGTTTGCGTCGGGGTCGCGACCCGTCACGAGCAGGCGCCCGTCATCGAGCGCAATCGCGCGCAGACTCGACAAACCGAGTGGCACCACACTCCCCCAATCGAGTGGCACATCGACCTGCACCGGCTCATCACCGCGCAATAAGACGAGGGTCAGGCCACACTCAGGCGAGCCCGTGTCGCAGCCGAGCCACGCGACGCGCGCGCCTGGCAGGCTGAGCGCGACAACGCTCTCGTACACCGGTAGGTCGAGGACCAGTTTCACGAACCGCTTTGCTGCGGCTTCGAGCCGCTCGAGTGACGCGACCACGGCTCCGTCATCAGCGTGGCCAGCCGCGACGATCACCGCACCCGAGTCGAGGACGAGCACGCTCGGCGCGATGCGAGCTTCGACGAGCTCGCCCAGTTGCTCGGGCACTGGAGGCTCGAGTCGAACGAGCTCTGCAGTTGCGAGTGGCGCTCCACCAGGCTCGGAGCGCCCGCCCGCGAGTAAGACGCTACCGTCCGGCAGTAGCGCTGCGCCGTGCTCCATGCGCGCGCGCGCGAGCTTGCGGTTCAGCTCACCCGCAAAACGTCCCGCCACGGTATCGAAGACTTCGTACGACTCTGCGGCTCCGCCGCGCGCCTCTTCCGCGCCGCCAGCGACCACGATCCGTGAGCCCGCAAGCGTCGCGGTCGCATAGCGGCGGC
>DASRXR010000883.1:0-4144 GCA_035687405.1 Polyangiales bacterium | reverse complement strand
GCCTTGATCCAACATCCAGGGAACAACCGCGGCGACGACGCGCTCGCGGACACAGCGATCAACCTCGGGAATCGGCCGCGTCACGTTCGGCTTGCGATCGGCGCTGTACTCGCGGATCCAGTCGTGGGGCCACACCTCTTAGCGAGCGGTGTGACTTTGATCGGCCACTCGTTGGGTAGCTACACCGCGTTGGCGGTCGCGGGTGGAAAGCCGACTGCATTCGGTTGGGAGACCGAGGATGGAAAGCCAGCTCCGGTTCCGGTCGAGCGCGACCCGCGCGTCAGTGCGCTCGTGCTGCTTGCGCCGGCGACCGCGTGGTACCTCGCCGACGGAGCGCTCGCCCAGGTGAACCTGCCGATCTTCATGCGAACCGGAGAAAAGGATGCGCTCGCCGATCAGATGCACGCATTCATCGTCGAGCGTGGCTTGCGCGACCGCAAGCGGCTCGATCACAAGGTCATCGCGAACGCCGGACACTTCTCGTTTCTCTCGCCTTACCCGGCTGCGCTGAAGAGTCCCGCGCTTCCGCCTTCGCAAGATCCCGAAGGTTTCGATCGCGAAGCGTTTCTGCCGGGTTTGTACGCCGAGATCGTGACGTTCATCCGCAGCGTTGGTTAGCTCAACCGCGCTTCGCACGAGCGCAACCTTTGCGAGTCGCGCTCGTGCAGAAGCTCAGTCGGCGATCAGAAGAACGCAGTCATGCCCATCGTGGGAAGGCCGATCGCGATGTAGTCGGGGTTGTCGTCATTCGCGAACGCGACGTCGATCGAGGGTCCGAGATGGAACGAGACGACGTCGTACGGGAAGTACTGAAACAGTACTTCCCCGTAGATGCCCGCATACGAGACATCGCCGGGAATAGCGGCGTAGAACGCACCGCCGCGTAACCATAATCCAATCGTCGGCGTGAGCCCAAACAGGTATCCCACGCGAGGCGCGACGATCGCGGTGTCTTCGCTCGTCACGCCAGCGGCGAGACCGAGGCTCAACCGCCGAATGAATACGTCGATGCCGAATCGACCGTAGCTCGTCGGGGCGGGCTCACTCGCGTTGAGAAACAATCTTGCGGTCACGTGGTCCCCGCCCGGACCCTCGTAATCGGTGAAGTCAATTCCCATGAAACGGTCGATCGACAACGCGACATGGGTTCCGTCGAACTCATAGGCCCGCTGGTGTTCTGCAGCTGCTACTTCAACCGAACCGCCCCAAGCCAACGCGACAACCGACAGTGCGATGCAATGCTTGAGCATCGATGCCTCCTAACCAAGGTTTGTGTGCCCCCGTGTTAGTTCGCTACACGAGCTAACGAAGGTGCGGCATTCGCATAATCACCTACACGTCACCGTCAACTCCCGTCGCTCGGACGCGACACGACCGTCATGGTTCTGGAGCGCCAGTTTGCGCATGCACGTGCGCCGGTGTCCCCCGCTGCCGAGTGTCACACGCTCCTCAATCAAACGTGCGGCGCCGCCTTTAGTCTCGCGCCGGGCAACTCTCAAGGAGCATTTGCATGGGCGATTTTCGAGCTGGTCGTCGCAGCTTTCTCGTGCGTAGCGGGGTGATTGCAGCTGCAGCCGCGTGTCGGATCACGGGTTCACCGCGTAGCGCGTGGGCACAAATTGCGGCTGCATCGCCGCAAGATCGGCCGCAACTATCGCAAGGTATCGCGATTGGAGACGTCGCGTTTGATCGCGCGGTCGTCTGGGCGCGGTCGGATCGTGCAGGCCGACTCGTGGTCGAATGGGACGCGACCGACCGCTTCATGAACGTCAAGCGCGTGCTCGGACCGCACGCGCTCGACGATACGGACTTCACTGCGCGGCTCGACCTCACGCAGCTGCCACCCGATCAGAAAATCTTTCTGCGCGTGGCGTTTGAGAGTCTCAATAACGATCGCGCGTTGAGTGAGCCGGTTTTGGGTAGCTTCAATTCTGCACCTGAAACGCGGTCGAAGATTCGTTTCGTCTGGACCGGGGACACTGCCGGCCAAGGCTTCGGTATCAATCCAGAGATCGGCGGCATGATCGGTTACGAGGCGATGCGCCAGCGCGAGCCGGACTTCTTCATTCACTCCGGCGACAACATCTACGCGGATGGCGTCATCCCCGCGGAACAGACAGTCGAAGACGGAAAGATCTGGCGAAACTTGACCACGCCGGAGAAGAGTAAAGTCGCCGAGACGCTCGACGAATTTCGCGGCAACTATCGCTACAACTTGCTCGATGCGAACGTGCGGCGCTTCAACGCGGAAGTGCCGCAGATCTGGCAGTGGGATGACCACGAAGTTACCAACAACTGGTCGTCGTCGAAGGATCTGTCGGCGAATGTCAACTACAGCGAGAAGAACGTGCCGCTGTTGGCTGCGCGCGGCAAACAAGCGTTTCTCGAGTACGCGCCGCTGCGGACCCACGGCGACGAAGAGCGCGAGCGCGTCTATCGAACCGCACCTGCGAGTCCGCCCCGTTGAGCCCGCTTCAACGTGCGGCGCGCCGCATCGCCTTGAACGCGTTGACTGGGAGCTGCTTTTCGTCCGAGATCACGCTGCCCAGCTCGTCGATCGCGATCCAGATCGGTGCCCGGCCACGGTGTGACTCGAAGTACAGCACGAGGATCTTTTTCTCGTCTTGGTTCGAGTACCAGAGATCGAACGCGTTCGCCTCGTCGAGCTTGTAGAACTTCGCGAGCTCGTCGCGTGCAGCTACAAGCGGCGTTTCAAGCACCTTGCCGTCGCGTTCGATCGCGTCGAAATGATTCGGCAGCGCGCGCCAGGCCACGCCGATCGCGTCCGCTTGCGCTTGAAATCCAGCCTCGGGTTGCGCCTCGGTGCGAAGCCGCAACCTGACTCTCGTAGCGTACGACACGATCGGATCCCGCCGGCGCTCCAGCCGCGTCGCGGCAAAGCCGATCGAAATCATGCCGGCCACGAGGAGGATTGCGAGGCGTCCAGTCGAATGACGCTGGTGGAAGTGAACGACGCTCGTGACGATCGGCATCAAGAACATCAACACGACGGCGGCCTCGACGGCCAAGGTGCCCGCCGCGATCGGAGCAAAGTCGCTCCACGTGAGCTCCGGCGGGAAGCTCCAGTAGTACTGCCCGAACAACGACACGAGCAAAATGCCGAAGCTAATGAGCGTGTAGCCCTTGTAGAGCAGAAACTCGCGGCGGGCAGATCGAACAGTCAGCCAGTAGGGCGCGAGCAGCGGATAGAACACGTAGTAGACGAAAGGTCGTGGCGGGTGGTCCCGGTAGAACGCTTCGAACTCGAATTGCGTCGCGAGGAGCGAGTGCACGACTGGCCAACGTCCAGCCGTACGCCGGATGGCTTCACCGGCGACGAACACGACTAAAGCGAGCGCGATCTGCACCACCGCGCCGGTCACCGGAAACAACAGGGCGACAAACACGAGCATGAAAGGCGCGGTCGCGAAGAACACGCACCGAATCAGCAGGTCGCAAGCTTCTTTGACGAACGTCAACGGCACGATGCACCGCGAGTATATCCTGAGCGTGGCGTGTCAGGTCATTTCGGGCGACCGTGGGCCTTCGCCCAAGTCACCGCCCAGGTGTGCAGCGGCTCGAGCGCGGGCTGCAGCTGCCCGCCCAGCTTCGTGAGTCGATAGCCGTCTTCGGCATCTACGATCCCGCCCGCACGTAGCTCTCGCAATCGGGTGTTCAACGTCGCAGGCGACAACTCAGCGGCGCTCTGGAGCGCCCGAAACGTCATCGCTGCGCCGCTGCGAAGCTCCCACAAGATGCGTAACGTGCCGCGCCGACCGAGCAGGTCGAACGCTGCCATGAGCGGCCGACCCGTCTTGGAGCCGCGGACACTACGGCCAGGAACGACTGCTTCAAATTTCATAGCACGACCCCAGACTCTTTGCTATTGAATCGATAGCAGTCGCCTCGACCCGTTCTCTCGAAAAGGAGCTCCACATGGCGCGTATTTCTCCCGCTTCTGCACCCTACCCGTCCAGCATCCAAGCACGGTTCGACGAGCTCGTGCCAAAGGGCATGGAGCCGATCTGGCTGTTTCGTGTGCTGGCGAGGGACGAACGTTTGTTTTCCCGCTCGATGGGCGCGGGCTTTCTCGATCGAGGACACCTGACGATCCGCGAGCGCGAGATCGTCATTTTGCGAGTCT
>DASRXR010000882.1:0-17935 GCA_035687405.1 Polyangiales bacterium | reverse complement strand
CGCTGGAGCCAAACTTCCGATTCCGATGCCCGAAAGGCTCACTCGGCCGAGCGGGCCGATCACCGAGCGTTTTCTCGAGGGCCAAACCGTACTCGTGTCGGGTCGCGGTGGGCTGTCCGAGGTTCTCGCGCGCACGCTCAGCCGCGCGGGCGCGACCACGCAGGTCGATAGCGACGCGCTCGGCTCTGCATTTGCGGGTGCGGCCGAAGCGTATGGCCGCCCGGTGCAGCGGATAGCGGCGGAGCCAGTCGTCGCGGATCCGGCAAAGAAGCCGAGCAAGGTCCACGCGCTCATCGTGGATGCCACGGCGGCGCTGACCCCGCGCGACTTGAAGACCGTCTACGCGTTCTTGCACGCGCAACTACCGCGCGTCGCGAAGTCAGGTCGCGTGGTCGTGCTCGGCCGGCCGAGCGCGCAGGCTTCGACGCTCGCCCAGGCGGCGACGGCGCAAGCGCTCGAAGGGCTCACGCGATCGGTCGCGAAAGAGATCGGCGGCCGAGGTGCAACTGCGAACTTGGTCGTCGTAGCGGAGGGCGCCGAAGCGCGCGCCGCGGGGCCTCTCCGGTTCTTTTTGTCGAGCGCGTCTGCGTTCGTGACCGCGCAGCCGCTGCAGGTCAGTAACGATGCGAGCTGGGACAATAGCGACCCAGTGGAGAAGCCGCTCGCGAATCGCGTCGCGCTCGTGACGGGCGCTGCGCGCGGCATCGGCGCTGCGACCGCGCGCATCCTGGCCCGTGAAGGTGCACATGTGTTGTGCCTCGATCGGCCAGACGACGACGAGCCACTCAGCATCGTGGCGCGAGAGATCGGTGGAACGCCGCTACTCGCCGACGTGACCGACCCCGGCACTGCATCGCGCATCGCAAACGAGACCAAGAGCCTCTACGGCGGCCTTCACCTCATCGTGCACAACGCAGGTGTGACTCGCGATCGCACCTTGGCGCGCATGTCGGAAAACCTGTGGGATCAGGTGATGAGCATCAACCTCGAAGCCGTGCTGCGTATCACCGAGTCGCTGCTCGAGCACGGCACCCTACGCGAAGGCGGCCGCGTGATCAGCTTGTCGTCGGTCTCCGGTATCGCCGGGAACATGGGTCAAACGAACTACGCGGCGACGAAAGCCGGCATCATCGGCTTCACGCGCAAGCTCGCGGAACAAGTCAAAGGTCGCGGGATCACTGCCAACGCGATCGCGCCTGGGTTCATCGAGACGCGCATGACCGCCGCGATTCCGATCGTCGTGCGCGAAGCGGGGCGGCGGTTGTCAGCGCTCGGTCAGGGTGGCCATCCCGAAGACGTCGCGGAGGCGATCACGTTTCTTGCGACGCCGGGAGCGGCAGGTGTGACGGGGCAAGTGTTGCGCGTATGTGGTGGTGCGCTGATCGGAGCTTGAGTCAGTCCGGCGCCAGGCGGCGCTCTGCGACACGATGCGGCGCGATGCGGCGCGATAACCGAGAGCTCGAAAAGTCGAACCCGAACGAGGGAACCATGAGTGGAAAGCAAGACCGCGCCGTAATCGTCGGTGGAATGCGCACGCCATTCGCCAAGGCATTCGGTGAGTTGATGGAGCTCGACACGATCGAGCTCGGCGTCACCGCGGTGTCCGCGCTGATGCGAAAGCTCCACCTGGATCCTCGCCAAGTCGATTCGATGGTGTGGAGCGGCGTCGTGCTACCACCGCTATCGGTCAACATCGGCCGCGAGATCGTGCTCGACTTGGGGTTACCAACCTCGGTCGAAGCGACGACCGTCACCCGCGCCTGCACGTCGAGCTTGGCTGCGATCACGATTGCAGTTTCCGCAATCGAGCGCGGCGATGCCGACGTAGTCATCGCAGGTGGTTCGGACTCGACGAGCAACGCGCCGATCGCGTTCCCGACGAAGGTCACGCGCACGCTCGCCCCGCTCGCGCTCTCCGGGAAGGCCACACCGCAGGACATCCTCGGGGCGCTCTCGCAGTTGATTCCGCTATCCGAAGTGCTTCCTCGCCAGCCGCGTGTAGCCGAACGCACTACCGGCGAAGTCATGGGTGAGTCGGCGGAGCGGATGGCTCAGCGCAACGAGATCAGCCGGCAAGCGCAGGACGAGTTTGCGCTTCGCTCGCACAAGCGGGCCGCCCGCGCGATCGCGACCGGTCGCTTCGACGACGAGACCACGAAGGTGCAGACCCCGAAGGGTTTCGTGCACGTCGACTCGCTAGTGAGGGCTGATACGAGTCTCGAGAAGCTCTCGAAGCTCAAGCCCGTGTTTGCGAAGAACGGCACGATCACTGCCGGTAGCTCGAGTGCTCTCACCGACGGCGCCGCGGCAGTCGTGCTCATGCGCGAGAGCAAGGCGCGCGCGCTCGGCTACGCGCCGCTCGCGGCGTTTCGTTCGTGGTCCTACGTCGCCGTCGATCCGGCGGATCAGCTGCTCCTCGGCCCCGCGATCGCAGTGCCGAAGGCGCTGGATAAAGCCGGCCTGACTCTCCCCGACATGGACATCGTCGACATGCACGAGGCGTTTGCGGCGCAGGTCCTTAGCGTGCTGAAGATGCTCGGCAGCCGTGCATTTGCGCGCGAGCGTCTCGGGCGTGATGAAGCCGTGGGCGACATCGATCCCGACAAGTTGAACGTCTACGGCGGCTCGATCGCGATCGGTCATCCGTTTGCGGCAACCGGCGCGCGGATCGTGACGACGCTCGCAAACGAGCTGCACCGCACTGACAAGCGGAATGCGTTGATTGGGATCTGCGCGGCGGGTGGACTCGGTGCCGCCGCAGTGCTCGAGAAGGTCTGACTGATACTTCCTTCTCAAGTTGCGGCGGCGTAGCGCGCGCGTGACAGCCCCTAGTTGATCTTCAAACGACGGATCGGGTGATCCCAGTCGTCGAGATCGTCGTAGTTCGGCTCTTCCTGACCGCCTTCTTCGTTCCAGCCGTCTTCGGCTTCGGCGCTCTCCTCTTCACCTTCGCTGTCTTCGGCGGCCTCATCCGTCTCTTTGTCCCACAACATCTCTGGGTCGAGCTCATGACGTTCGCGTTTGCGACGGGCCGGGGGCGGAACACTCGCCGGTTCTTCGCGCGTGGCCACCATGTCACGCTGTTTGCGCCCTCGATCGGTCGTGCCCATGGTTACGTCCTTTCAGTATGCCTGCACGTATCCGTGCACCCCGAAGAATGCGTAAACATCGCGTAAACTTCAATCGGGAGTCAGATGTGCGTACGAGCAGGACGCAACGCACAGCCACACTCAACGACGACTAAACTCCAGCACGAACGCGCGATGCACTTCGAGTGGTGTTAGTTCCGTCGGTTCTGCGCGCGGATCTTCGAGGACGCGCTTGCGATAACCGCTGGCGACCTCGAGAACTGTCACCTGGTTTGTGTCCAGATCGACCGTGAACAGCACGCGGAAGTCCTTCGCACCCAGCGAGTAGTGTCCCTCGTGCGCCCGGATCCTCCGATACGGATGCGGCGTCGGTCCGGCGCGCAGCACGTCCTCAGCCATCGCACGCAAGTCGAACGCCGCTTTGCCCTCGAGCCACGCGAGTTGTTGCTCGGCGAGCGGGGCGTATGTCACTCCATACTGGGGCCCGGGATCGGGAGGGGCGTCTGCAGTCTCGAGCCAGCCGCCGCCAGCTGCAGGAATCGAGTCGGTGTAGGCGACGTACGGCTTCAGATCCAACACCGGCGTTTGATCGAGGATGTCCAAGTCGAGGACATGCAGGACCCTGCCCTCGATCCGTTCGAGGCGCACGACGCTCAGACCGATCGGGTTGGGCCGATGCGGCGACCGCGTCGCAAACACGCCGCGCTTCTTTTGCGAGCGCGGGGGCAGCACCTTCGGGTTCCAGCCCGTGTTCTTGTGGAACCAGAACAGCACCCAGATGTGCGACCAGGTCTCGATGTCTTCGAGCGCGTGCTCGTACTCCGCGCCGGCAATGATCTCGATCTGCCCCGCGACGCCGCGCGCGAACGCAGGCTGCCGCGGCGTTCCGTGTTTGTCTTTCCAGGGGCTGTGAACGACGCCGATCGGCGTCAGCGCGAGAGGGGCGGGGAACTTGAGGGACATCGGACTGCCTAGTGCTACAGCGTGTAGCAGCTTTCGGCAGGCGTGAAAAAGCCGGGAAGAGCCAGCACTACTTACTGCTAGCCACCCTTCCCGGCTTTGCGCGTCACGCGCTCAGTCCCAAATCACTGCGTCGGCAGACACGCGATTTGGATGCACGCAAAACCCGGCTGCGTGCAGATGCCGCAGCTCGCGTTGCAGCAGGCCGTGCCCTCGCCGCACGTCGCCGAGCCGCATGCCTGCGAACCCTGCGACAGGCAGTACGCGTTTCCGTCGATGACCTCGCAGGTCGTGTCGGTCGGGCACAGAGTCGCGATACACGGGTTCTCGAGGACGCAGCCGCAAACCTCCGGCGACTCGTCCCAGACGTATCCCGCTTCGCACAAGCCGAGCGCGTTGCACGCGCAGATCCCGCCGCAGTCCGCGCCACCGTTGTTGGGATCGCAGCCGTCGCCCGGGTTATCGCCGCAGGTACCAGCACCCGGGCAATCGATGCCCGCGATACCGCCGCAGAACGGCCCATCCCCAACGCAGCCGACCGTGTCGTCACCCGCTTCGCAGTGCGTACCGGCTGCGCAGCGCACGGCTGCACACGGGTCCTGCGTCGGGTCGGGCACACATGCACACACGTCAGGACTCGAGTCGAACGTCGACCCCCTCGTACACAAGACGTTGTCGACGCAGCGACACACGCCGCCGCAGTCCGCCCCTCCGTTGTTCGGATCGCAGTCGTCGGTCGGGTCGTCGACGCACTTCAAGTTCTCGGGACAGGCGATGCCAGCGAAGCCCCCGCAGGTGATCTTCTCGTCCGGCACGCACTCTGGGATAGCTGGACAGGGCGCCGTGATACAGACCACCGGCGTTAGCTCACAGTGCTGACCGTCCGAGCATTCTGTCCCGTCACAAGTCGGCGGCACGTCACAGTCGCGAACGACGTCGTCGGCTTGGAACCGCACGCGAGTCACGTTGCGCGGCCGGCGCAATGTCGCGAGCGCAGACGGATGCGTGAGTGATTCCGTCACGCGGCAGTTTGGGCCGGGCGAAGTCAGACGCGTGGTGACCACCAAGGTGCGCCCGCGGACTTCGACCTTTTCGAACGACGCCTCGTAACCACCTGTCAGCTGAACGCCGGGGCTATAAAAGATCGCAATTCGCCCGCCGCGCAGGCTGACACCATCCGGGAGCGAATGTCCAAACACTCGCTCGTATTGGCGCGCCGAGCTGATCGTGCGGCGAATCTCGCCGTCGCCAATAGCTGCAGTGCCTTCGGGATCCTCGAACGGCGTCACTCTCAACTCCGGAGCGGCTTCGAGGGCCGCGCCGGTGCTCGCCGTGTCCTCTCCGCCGCCCTGAGCGGCGCAGCCGAGCAACGTCATAGCCCCAATGACACATCCCAACCCGCCGAGTGAACTACGTCGATCCATGAACATGGTTCTCTCCTGTAACTTCAGGCGCGTGACGACGTGACCGGCGCCATCACACGCTGAGTGTTTCGGTTCCGTTTAGTTCTTAACCGCGCGAACGCAAGCCGTTATGACACGCGCTGAAGAACTTGATAGCCCTCGTCGCACTCGATCGGCTCACTCAGCTGGCCGATTCGTAACGCGCGTGTCGCGTCCGCAAAAATCGGGTCATTCAACCGTTGCGTGAGATCTTCGTGCTCGAACAGGTTGTCGGCAAAGCGCAACGCGATGTCGCCGAAGTCCGAACCCGGCATCTGAGCGCGGAGCACGAGCTTGCACGCACGTTCGTACGCTTGCTCGCGCGTGCGGCGTAGCGTCGCGGGCGCATTGCGCGCACCACGGTAGCGCACGAGGAACGACCGCACGCTGCGTGGCTCGTCGGTCTCAAGGCCGGCGCGCGTCGCTCCCAGCTCTACGACGCGGCGGCGGTCCCGCGCGCTCTTCGCATCGATGTAGGCCCAGTGCAATCGATCTTCGGTGATGCTGCCCCCGAGCGGACCCTCGTTGATCATTACCGTCGGGCTCTCGGTCACGCCCGAGACTTCGGCGTCTTCGCGACACGCTTGCAAGCTGCGCCGATGCGAGTGCGTTCGCAGCGCGCGTCGCAAGCCGTACATTTCGGCCCCGGCATCGGACGCGACTTCCAACAAGAACTCGGAAGTGACTTTGCGCGTGCTCACGATCACCCGATCGAAGAACTCCCAAAACACGTCGGAGCCTTCACGCTCGAAGAGCGCGCGCGCGATCTCGGCGACGGCGCGCGCTTGTTCACGTTCCGGGCCCCAGTACGGCCGGTAGATCACGACGATGTCCTCGGGGTGCTCCAGGCGCAGCGCGAGCACACGCTGGCAGGCACGCCGCGTGATCATGTCGGACAGATCGGCGTAGAGGTCGACCTTGACCAACGCATTTTGAGGACCGCGCATCGGATGTTCGACCGCGCGCGGTCCGTGGTTGTCGTTTTGGGCGACGAGCGTCACGCTCGGACGCATCAGCGCTGCGTTCGTGCCCGCGAGCTCTTTCAGCGATCGCATCCGCGCGCCTGCAGCAAAGAGCAGGCCGCCGCCGACGATTGCACACAATACAGCAGCGCCCGGGGCCGCCATGCCTGCGAACGGCAGGGCGAGGGCCGAAATTCCGCAGACGATCCCGGACGCCGCCAGCATGTGAGACGCGCTCACGATGCTGCGCGTACGAATGCTCGGGCGAACACCGGTGGTCGCACTCGTGTCGATGATCTCGGTCACGCGCGGCGCGCGAATGCTCGGGCGCGCTACCGGCAGCGAGTTTGGGCGCACCAGATCGCGAAGTGCACCGAGCAAAATGCGCGCGTCTTGCGGGCGCTTCGCCGGATCCTTTTCCAAACATTGATCGATCAAGCGCGCGATCGCGGGTTCGACGCCCGGCACGACCGCATCGAGTGGCATGTGCGGACACGTACACGCCTGAATGATCACGGCGTGGCTCGTCTCGCCGGCGAACGGAACCTCACCGCGGATGGCTTCGTACATCATCACGCCCATCGACCACACGTCGGACGGCGGCCCCGCCTCGCGTGCACTCGTGGCTTGCTCCGGGCTCATGTAGTGCGGCGTGCCCATCGCCGTACCATCGCGCGTGAGCCGGGTGTTGGACTGCTGGGAGACGATGCCGAAGTCGAGCAGCTTCACGCCGCGCGGCTTGCCCTCGCGAACGAAGATGTTCTCGGGTTTGAGATCGCGGTGAACGAACCCCTGCTCGTGTGCCACCACGAGCGGCTCGAGCGCCGCCATCAAGTGGCCGAGCACCTCGCGCGGCGTCGCCTCCGGGTCGTCCATCACGCCGCGCAGCGTGTGACCTTCGAGCAGCTCCATCGCGATGAAACACGAGCCGGTCACGGCGTCGGTGTCGGCGTCGAATACGTCGACGATGCCCGGGTGATTCAGCTGCGCCGAAATGCTCGCTTCGAGCTTGAAGCGCGCGATCACTTCCGGTGAGGCGCTCTCGATCACCTTGACCGCCGCCCTTCGGCTGGTTTGAAGGTGGCGGCCGACGAATAGCGTGCCCATGCCGCCTACCGCCAGCGGCGATAGCAGCTCCCAGCGGCCACCGACGATGCGGGGCGCGCTGTGTCCGTCGTTCTGCCTCACCACGGCCACGGTCACACCGCAGTTACGTCTGGTAAAGCCTATAACTTGAGCGTGCGGACGTGCAGGTGTTCACCTGACACTCGCACAGCTAGCCCGAGACCCATCACAGTTAGCAGAAAGGCTCGGTCGCGGCGTTCTGAGACTCAAGGGGTTGGCCCGAGCAGGCGATTAACGTTCGTATGGCCATTCCGGCGCGCCGCATGGCAAGCCTGCCCACGCCGAACTCGATGCTGGCGATCCAGATCGTGCAGGCGGCGGTGCGCCCTAACATCACAGTCACGGAGCTCGTCACGTTGTGTCAGAGCGATCCGGCGGTGGTAGGTCGGCTAATTCAATACGTGAACGGCGCCGGGTTCGGGTTGAACCGCCGCGTCGCGAGCGTCGCCCACGCCGTCTCGCTCCTTGGAATACGCGGCACGCGGAACCTCGCACTCGCGACGTGCGTAACCGACATGACACCGCGCGGTGAAGAGGGCGACGCGCTGCTCACCGTCTGCCTACGCCGCGCGGTCACGGCAAAGCTACTCGCGGAAAAGCTCGGTCGCACCAACACCGACGACTACTTCACGCTCGGTCTGCTGATGGAAGTGGGCTTGCTCGTGAAGGCCCGCGCGGACCTGAAGAAAGCAGTCGAGCTCGCGCGCGCGCCGGCGGCGACTCGCGTGGCACTCGAGAAAGCTGCCGGCCAAGAAGACCACTCGAAGCTCGCGCAGCGTCTCGCGCGCGCGTGGGTGTTCGAAGAAGAGCTGACGACCGCACTCGAGAAGCATCACGAAAAGCTGCCGGTGCGCACTAACTACGGGATCGCCGCGTGGTTGACCGAGCACCTCGCAGGCGTGTTCGAGAGCAGCGACGTCATGAAGAGTCGGCTGGCGGCGGTGGAAGCCGCTGCAGTCGTCGACATCTCCGCCGCGGACGTAGATGCGCTTCTGAAGCAGATGCCGCAGGCGCTGAGCGAAGCCGCCGCGTTTTTCGAGCGCGACATCGGCGTTCAACCGGACATCGACACGTTGCTGCGCGACGCGACCGGCACGATCGACGAGCTCAGCCGCAGCTACAACGAAGTGCTGCAAAACCTGGAAGCCGTGCTGAAGGAAAAGGAGCGGCTCGCCGCCGAGCTCTCGCAAGCGAGCGAAAAGCTCCGCAGCCTTCCGCTGAGCGACAGCCTCACCGGGCTCGCAAATCGCCGCGCTTTCGAAGACGCGCTCGCACGCGACGTGGCGCGTGCCGACCGCCAATCGCTGCCGCTCAGCGTCCTCGTGGTCGACATCGACGACTTGCAACGGGTGAACGAAGCCCAGGGGCAGGCGGTGGGCGACCTGGGCCTGCGTGCGCTCACGGAAGTACTAGTGCAAGCGACGCGCGTGAGTGACGTCGTCGCGCGCATCGGCGGCGACGAGTTCGCGCTGATCTTGCCGAACACGAACGTTCAAGGCGCTCAGGTCGTCGCAGAGCGCATCCGCAACAACATCCGCGAGCGAGATCTCGAGGGGCCCAACGGCGGCTTTCGCATCAGCGTGAGCATCGGAGTGGCGATGACGAGCGGCCCCGGGTGCCGAGGACGTGAACAAGCGCTCTTCGATGCGGCCGCGCAGGCCATGCTGCTCGCGAAAGCCGCCGGTAAGGACCGGCACCAAGTCGGCTCGCTATAAAGCCTGCAAGCGAGCCGACCTAAAATCTCAGCCGCGGTCCTTGGTGGACTGCCGGGCTTCCTCGAGCTCTTTGCCCTCTTCGCCCTCGAGCGCCTCTTCGGCTTCCCGCGCCATCTTCTCCGACTTGGGAGAGACCGCATGCCGCGTCGCAGCTTGGCGATACTCGCGGTCGGCCGTCTTGTTGCCTTCGCCTTCGTTCTTCGAAGTGTTCGGATTACCCATGATTCACCTCTCTGTGACTCATGGGATCTCAAGATACGTGCCACGCGGGCCCCGGCCTTTTAACCAGCGTTATCACGGCTACTGCGCCACGCGAGCGCGTTTGCCACGCTGCTGATCCGCACGAGCGAGGCGTTACGCCGCGTTACGGCGACTCACGAGCGCACGCAGCGCACGGATGTCGAACGGCTTCTCCACGATCGGATTCGGCACGCTCGCCAAGAAGTCTTTCGCTTGCTGCGTGAACGCACCGCCGGTCATGAACACGAAGTGTTCCTGAACGCCGGGGTAGCGCCGGCGCACGGTCTCGTAGACCTCCATGCCCGACAGCTGCGCCATCATCAGGTCGCAAAATACGATGTCGAACACCTGGCCGGAGTCCAACACTTCGAGTGCCTCGGTGCCGCTGAAGGCGACGACCAGCTCGTGCTCGCGCAATGCACGCTGCAGCGCGCGCACGACACTCGGCTCGTCATCGACCAGCATGATGCGCAAGCGCCGCCCGGCTGCTTGAACGGGCAGCGAAGGTTGCGTGCGCGGACGCATCGACACGACGCGAGCGATCGGGAGCGAGATGCGGAACGTCGAGCCGCGGCCGACCGTACTGTCGACCGAGATCTCGCCGCCGACGGAGGCGACGATGTTGTGGCAGATCGACAAGCCGAGCCCGGTACCGACACCGACCGGCTTCGTCGTGAAGAACGGATCGAAGATCCGCGCCATGATGTCCTGCGGAATGCCGCAGCCGGTGTCCGACACCTCGATCACGACGCGCTCTTCCTTCTGCCGCACGCTGACACTGATGCGGTTTTCGCCGGCGTGACCGACCGGAATCGCTTGCGCTGCGTTCACGAGCAGGTTCAAGAACACCTGGCCCAAGCGCGCTTCGCTGCCGCGCACTGCCGGCACGTGATCGCAGCGCTTGTCGAGTTGCGCGCGATGGCGGATCTCGTTCCACGCCATGTTGATCGCGCCATCGAGCACGCGTTGGACGTCGACTGGCCCGTCGTCCTCCGCATCCGCGCGCGAGAAGCTCTTCAAATCGCGGATGATGATCCGCACGCGCTCGGCGCCGTCTTCGGCTTGCGCCAGTAGCTCGCGAAGGCTCTTCAGCTTCGCTTCGGGCAAGGTGAGCGCGACTTCCTCGACCTCTTCTTGAATGAAGCTGAGGTTCGCGAGCACGTAGGCGAGCGGGTTGTTGATCTCGTGTGCGATGCCGGCCGCGAGCGTGCCGACTGAAACCATGCGATCGGCGAGGAGCAGGCGCTGCTCCATGCGCTTACGTTCACTCAAGTCCCGGAGCAGCGAGGCGACCGAAGGCTTACCTTCGAACTGGAGCGGGATCGAGACGTCCTCGAACACCACACTCGTCCCATCGCGACGCTGCAACCGAATCTCGTGCGGCAAGGTCGGCCGCCCCGAGCTGCCGAGCTGGGCGAGCCGCTCGCGCTCGACTTCCGCGTCCGCAGGGTGAACCAAACGTAGGAACTCATGCCCCGTAAGCGCATCCGATTCGTAACCGAGCGCGGTGCGCAACGAGGGATTCACGTACACGATGCGGCCGGCGCGGTGCACCACGATGCCGTCCGGCGAGCCTTCGATCAGCGCGCGGAAGCCGGCTTCGGTCCGCTGGAGGGCACTCTCACTCGAGACGCGCCGCTCGCGCTCGTCGACCATGCGCTCGGCGATCGCCAATCGCGTCGACAAGAGCTCCGAGTCGATCGGCTTCGTGAGGTAGTCGTCCGCGCCGGCGTCGAGCCCGCGAACCAAGTCGTAGGGGCCGCTTCGCCCGGTCGTGAACACGATCACCGGGCTCATGCCGGCAGAGTTCGGCATTCCGCGGAGCTTGCGGCACAGGCCGAGCCCGTCCATCCCGGGCAGAACCCAGTCGATGAGGACCAGCGGGAACGGGTGAGCTGCATGCAGCGCGAGTGCTTGTTCCCCGGTGATGCACTCAATGACGGTATGCCCCCGCTCCCGTAGCTTGCTCGTCAGCGCATCGCGTGCGTGCGCGTCATCCTCGACAACCAACACTCGCATTTGGGCTCACCGTCTCGGGACGCCGGTTCGGCCGCGGCGGCCCCGGAGGTCATACGGACAGCTACGGCTTAACTAGAAACTTCTTTAGCGGCGGATTGCGGCGAAATGGCGAAATGAGCAGTTTCAGCTAGCTCGAATGTAAAAACTCTCTCCTAGAATTCCGTTATATGAAAAAGTTTCAGTATAAAAAGAATACGGTCCGCTCGGGATAGACCTTTCCCGTGATAATGTTGTTTCGTTGTGGATCGCCAAATGGGGATTCAGCCGAGGCGGGCAACCCTGTTTGCGTTCCAAGAATAGGACGTAAGGTCGTAACAACATGAATCCGAGCGAGCACTCGATTCTCGTGGTCGAAGATGAGCACTCGTTACGGGCAGTGGCAGCACGGCAGCTCCGGCAGACGTACAGCCAGGTCCTCGAGGCAGACAGCGTCACACGCGCACTTGCACTACTGCAGACGGAACGCGTCGACGCCATTTTGGTCGATATCCACCTCTCCGATGGCAGCGGGTTCGAGATCCTAGATGCGTTGGCGCGCGCAGGTGCGGCGCCGGCAGTCGTAGTGATGACGGCCGATCGCAATATCGATAATGCGATCACCGCACTCACCCGACAGGCGCATGGATTTCTCCTGAAGCCGTTCGAGTTCAGCGAGCTCGAGGAGACGCTCGCGCGCGCTCTCGCGGGCCGCGAGCCGAAGTCGATGCTGCCGCAAGCGCCGGCCGCACCGCTTCACACGTGGCGCAGCAAGCACGCACCGGATCTGCTCGGCGACGATCCGAGCCTGCTCCGAGTGTTCCGGACCATTCAGCAGGTGTGTGACACCGATTGTTCGGTGTTGATCACGGGCGAAAGTGGAACCGGTAAGGAGCTCGTTGCGCGTGCACTTCACGCGGGCAGCGGTCGGGCGGAGGGTCCGTTCGTGACCGTGAACTGCGCCGCGATCCCGGAGAACTTGGTCGAGAGCGAGCTGTTCGGTCACGTGCGCGGTGCATTCACCGGTGCGCTCGCGCCGCGGATCGGTCGTTTCGCTTCAGCGGACGGCGGCACGCTGTTCCTGGACGAGATCGGTGAGCTGCCGCTCTCGCAACAAGCGAAGTTGCTGCGCGCGGTGCAGGAGCGCGAGGTCGTTCCGGTCGGCGACACAAAGGCGAAGAAGGTCGACGTGCGCTTGATCGCGGCGACACATCGCGATCTCGAGGCGATGGTCGAACAGGGCACGTTCCGCGAGGACTTGCTGTATCGCATTCAAGTCGTGCCGATCGAGCTTCCTGCGCTGCGCAGTCGCGCAGGCGATATCCCGCAGCTGGTCGACGCGTTCGTGCTGCGCGTGAACCAGAAGCGCAATCGCAATGTCGGCGGCGTGACCGAAGAAGCGATGTCGATGCTCGTCGCGTTCGATTGGCCCGGCAACGTACGCCAGCTCGAGAACGTCGTGGAGCGCATGGTCCTGCTGCGAGCTGACGGGCTGATCGATGTCGAAGATCTGCCGCCGCGCATGCAGAAGCCACGGGCGCAGCGAGCACAACCGGCCGAGCTACCCGAAGACGGAATCGATCTGCGCGACGCGGTCGAGCAGTTCGAGAACAAGTTGATCTTGCAGGCGCTCGAGCGCACCGGCTGGAACAAGAACCGTGCGGCGGCAGTGCTGCGGATGAATCGGACGACCCTGGTCGAGAAGCTCAAGAAGAAGAACTTGCTCGACGACACACAAGTCGCCTAATCCACCACCTGTACATGTGAATCGAGTTGGGGCGCTGTTGGCGCCCCAATTCGTTTAAGCGTTAGGCGCCCCAACGCAACGACACGAATGGGCCAACGCCGATACCGGTGAACTCGAGCCCGCTCCCGCCGAGCGGAGTTCCGACTTCGAAGTGTCCGCCGACCGAGAAGTACAGCTGCTCGGCGAGCGTGAATTTCTGCCCGAGGTCCAGGTGAAACGCGAGGCCTTGGCGTTCCTCGTCGCCGGAGATTCCGAACGCGGGATCCTGAAACGATAAGCCCACCACACCGGTGACGAACATGCCCTCGGGTTCAAAGCCATGTGTCACGCCGACGCCGAGGAAGGCAATTCCGAACTTGTCGTACGACAGCCAAGTTCCGACGCGCACCGCGAGCGCAAACGCTTCCGAGAACTGATAGCCGAGGTCGAGATGCGCGAACGATGGCAGGCGAAGCTGTGAGTCGTCGCCCGTGGTGAGGAGCGCGACTCCGACGCCGAGCTGTGCCCGAACGAACGGGCCGTGTGGTTCCGGCGGAGGCAAAACTTGGGGCAAGCGCTCCTCGTCGCGCACGCGCGCAGATCGCGCGGGTGCTGCTGGCGCGGGCGGAGCTGCTGTCGGCGGCAGTTGCGCCGGCGTGATCGGCGCAGGCGCGATCGGTGGAGCACTCGGTGCGGGTACAACGGACGCATCTGGGCTCGCGGGTTGAGCGTTAGGCGTCGCGGACTCTACGCTCGGTAAGCCAGCCGCAGGTGCGACTTCAGCCGGGGCAGATTGCACCGTGGGTGCATTTTGGCCAGTAGCTGGCGTTTGAGCGGCACCGACTTGCGCAGCACCTGGTGCGATCGTGGGGCCTTCCGCAAACGCGTGGCCTGACGCACTCGTGAAACCCAGACACAACACTCCGCAGATCAACACCCGTCGCATCGGCTTCCTGCCTCTCTCGCGCCGGGAGTCTAGTCGAAAATGTTTCGATGCACCGGCCGGACCCGAGGGCAGCCGTCGGCTGCGGAACGATGCGATGCGAAACTCAGCACGAGATCGCGGCCGAACGATCCCTCGAATCGCAGCCTTGTTTCACATCCAAGTCGCCACGGTCACCTGCTGCTTCGACCCTGGTGGGGCCGAGCTTTCGGACGCACGACACAACTGTCACAGCAGCGCAACGATCTGAATGCGGCGCAGGCGGGTGATTGTGTGTTAGCGTGCCCGGACGCTGGCCACCTCGGCCGGCATCACCTCGTGGGCGGGATGGCTGCCGAGGTTAGCGTGCGGTGCACTAGTGTAGGTCTGGGTTGCAGCTGAGAGCGGCGGTGCGTGAGTGCCTCCCTATAGTCAAGTGATTGACTGCCGCGTACAGTGCCTGGGCTCGCAGCTTGTGCCTGCGGAAAGGTCTGGAGACTAGAATGAAAGCGCGATGGTTTAGAACCTGCGGAATGCTGATGGCCTGTGCGTCGCTCAGTGTGTTCGCGGCGTGTGGCGATGATTCGGGTTCCGATGCGGGCCTTGGCGGCGCTGGCGGTGCCGGCGGTACGTCTGGTGCGAGTGGCGCTGCCGGTGCGGCGGGCGCAGCGGGTAAAGCTGGCGGTGGTGCTGGCGCAGCTGGTGCTGTGTCGTGCGGCGGTAAGACCTGCACGGTCAACGCCACGCTAAAGCTGATCAACGCGGCAGCGCAGGCCTGCTGCACCGTGGACACGAAATGCGGTCAGTACAACACGAGCATGAAATGCCTTCCGGTCGACGCTCCGGGTCCCACGGATCCGACCTGCCCGACGATCACCGTGACTGCGGTCGTCGCGGGCACATCGATGATGGTTCCGCAGGTGGGCTGCTGCACGCCAGCCGGTCAATGCGGTAATGCGTTTACCGCGGTCGGCTGGGGTTGTGTCGTGCGTACGGACATCGACATGACGATGGGCGGTCCGCTTTCGGCGCTCGCATGCGGCGGTGGCGACGGCGGCGGTCCTGACGCTGGCCTCTGATTTCACTTCCGACTGAACGTTTCAAATCTCGCAACGCACGCGCTTCGGCGCGTGCGTTTTGCGTTTAAAACGCCTTCGCGAACGACGGACGGATCTCTGCCCCACGGCTCGGACCTCGGCCGTTGGGTGGACTAACACATCCAGCTCGCGGAACTGCGAACCACCGTGCGATGCGCGAGCGTCATGCTCGCGACGAGCGCAGCCTGCGCGCCCTCGATCAGTGCCCTTCCGTATCCTGTTACGTCAGATCGAGACTATCGCTTGATGTTCACCAACTCGCCGTACATCTCGTCGGCCGTCGTGATGACGCGTGAGTTCGCTTGGAACCCGCGCTGGTACGTGATCAGGTTAACGAACTCCGTGCCCAGATCCACGTTCGCTTGTTCGAGTGCGCCGGACACGATCGCGCCGCGACCTGCCGTGTCAGCGGGACCGATCAAGGCTTCACCCGATTCGGGCGTTTGAATCCACAGACCCTCGCCCGCGCGTTCGAGACCGTTCACGTTCGCGAAGTCGGCCGTGACGACCTGACCGAGCGCGCGTTCCTGACCATTGCTGAAGATGCCCTGCACGGTGCCATCCTGACCGATCGAAATGCCTGCGATCGAACCGGCTGCGTAACCGTTCTGCTCGAGCCCGATATTCGCTTCAGGAGCGGAGAACTGCGTCGTCCCGTCGAGACCCGTGCCAGCGTCGGTGGTGATGCTGGTTCCGAAGTCGAACGCGATGGTTTGACCTCCAGTTGCATTGTTGAAGCTCCACGTCGTGGCGGCGGACGTCTCGGTATCGAGCGCGCCGTTAGTCGTGAACGTGAGCGTACCGCTCGCACCTTCCGTCGCTACACCCGGCGTTCCACCCGTGAGCTCACCACCGTCGACTAGTGCGTGCCAGTCCCATTGGTTGCTGCCGGTCTTAGCGTAATAGACCGTCAACTCGTGCGCGGCGCCGAGCGAGTCGAAGACAGTCACGTTGGTCGAAAAATTGCTCGTCCCGTTCGGGTTTGTCACGTCGAACGCGAGCGTTGGCTGTAGGTCGCTCGCGTTGAGGTTGACGGCCATGCGCGTCTCGGTCGTTGCACTCGCAGGGACTGTGCCCTGACTGACGACCAAATCCCCGACCTGGGCACCCATCACGCCGGTGGCATCCGCCGTGTAGCCCTGCAGGCGCATGTTTTCGGTGTTGACGATGCGGCCTTCGTTGTCGATGTGGAACTGACCGGCACGCGTGTAGTAACGCGATTCGGCGCCGGCGAGGTTGCCCTGCACGACGAAGAAGCCTTCACCTTGGATCGCGAGATCCGTCGGTGAGTCCGTCGTGACGAGCGCACCTTGCGCCCACATCTGTTCGACGTGGGCGAGACGCGAGCCAGCACCCGCACCTTGCACCGCTTCGAACGTCGCTACCGAACGACCGAGGACGTCTTGGAAGACTCCGCGCTGACGCTTGAAGCCGACCGTGTTGACGTTTGCGATGTTGTCGCCGGTGACTGAGAGAGCTTCACTGTTGGATCTCAGCCCGGAGACGCCTATGTTCAGGGATCGAAGAATACTCATCTAACTGTGTTTCCTTTCTCAGTCCGTCATTGCGAGATAGTCGTGACGTCGCCGAGCGGAACGTGTGATGTCCCGACTACGACTTCCGGTGTGCCGTTCTCGTACGTGACACTCGTCACGAGTCCCGAGACTTTCGTCGTCGCCACGACCGGATGACCACTGGCAGCCTTTGCCGTGATCTCGAAGTTGTACATGCCATTCGGAGCGCGCCCTCCGGAGTCGTTCGTACCGTCCCACTTGAGCGCTTGTGGGCCGAGTTTTTGAGAACCCAAGTCGAGCGTCTTCACGGTGCGACCGTTGCCGTCGCGGATCTTCACCGTGACGGTGCTGGCGCTGTCGGCGAGGTTGTAGATCCCACCGCTGGCGCCACCGTTTGGACCGAGCGTGAGGTTCTTCGTGTCGGCTTCGACGCGCCGGCCGATCAGGCCTGCGTTCGAGATGCCGCTCGAAGCTGCAGTGATGTTCTGCAGTGTCGTGAGCTTGTCGTCGATACCAGTCAGCTTCTCGACCGTGCTCAGGTCTGCTAGCTGACCCACCATCTCGCGCGCTTTCATCGGATCCATCGGATCCTGCTGCTTGAGCTCCGCGACGAGCAGCTTCATGAACGCGTCCTTGCCCAACTGCCCATTGGGATTCGCAGTTGCCGCGGTGTATTGCGGCGCTTTGATTAGCGGCGTGTCGATTGCCATCTCAACTCTCCTGTCGTTTCGACTTCGGTTCGTGGGCTCTCGCCCGGCGCCGCAGAACGACCACGGACAGCGCCTGTAAAGTGATGCCTTGCGCGTGCAGCTGCTCTGCGAGCGCCGATTGGCCCTCGCGGATCGCTGCCGCAGCAGATTCGGTTTCCGTCGTGGCGAGCACGCTGAGCGTGTTGCCACTCAAGCTCACCTCGAGCGAGAGCTCGCCGAGGTCGGGGTGCACGAGCTGCACCGCGGCGAGGCCACCTTCGGGAGTGACGTGTTCGATCGTGATCGTGACGGCTTGCGGTGTGGTGCGGTATGCGCGAGTGGCTTCGCCGCCATCCGCTGCAGGGGCAATCGGTGCGACGCGATACGCCGCGAGCCAGTGCGCTGCGACGGCATGCGCTGCCGCCAGCAGCTGCGCATCTCGTGGCGCTTCCGAACTCA
>DASRXR010000881.1:0-14645 GCA_035687405.1 Polyangiales bacterium | reverse complement strand
CCCGTCGCGAGTGGCTACAAGAGCACGTATCTCACCCTCGCGCGCGGCGAGTTTCCGCACGACCTGCACGGCGAGCGCGCGCGAGAAGACAAGTACCTCGAGCTCTACGGCATCCTGCCCACGTTGAGCGTCGTGCGTGCGCGCATGCTCCTCACGTCGCAACACCCCTGCACAGACGAGATCGATTTCACGCCGCTCGAAAACTACGCGGGGCTCGAGACGTACTCGAACAACGTCGTCGCGCGAAAGAGCGCGAGCGACTTCGCGGCTCAAAAGGCGCGCGTCGCGACGCTACTGGAGCAGCAGAACGTCGCGACCGTCGAAGAGCTCGATCTCACACCGCTCAACAAACGCGACCAAGACACCGTCGCGAAGTATCGCGCGATCCTGCCGGTGCGAATCGCAACCGAAGCCGTGCAGAAGCGCCTCAAGTGTGAAGGGTATTTGACCGGCCGCGGCAAGGTCATCACCGGCGTGCTCGATTGGGCGACGCACGAAGGCCTCGCGGAATTCGAGAAGCGCAATCGCGTGTTCTCGTGGGGCTTCATCGGCAAGGACTCGCTCGTGCCGCTGCGCATGCTGCCGATGGAAGCCGATCGCGAAGGCTTGCTGCGCGTTTTGACCGAACGTGCGGTGCATTCAGCGGGTGTGATCGAAGACGGCAGTACGACCACACTCGCGAGCGGTCAACCGCGCACGTGGCGCGACGTCGCAGGCAAGGAGCATCCGATTCCGAATCTCGTCGCGCAGCTGCGCGAGACGATCATCGATGCGTTCGGTCTGCACACGCCGGAATCTACGCTCGCGTTCTTGCAGGGGCTCGGCGAGCTCAGCGCAGACAGTCATCGCTACGTCGCGATCAAGTACCCGGCGCTACCCGAGTACTACAACGCGAGGATGGAGCTCACCCTCGACTACGATCGAGGCGACGTCTGGTACGACTTTCCGTTCGACGCCAAGGGCCAAGAGATCGCACAGCCCGTCAACTACCGCCCGAACGTCACGATCGCAGTCATGTACGCGGGCCAGAAAATCCCGCTCGCGCGCTTCGGTACGACGATCGGTGGTTGGCGTACCGAGAGCGTGAACGGCGTCGCGATGTGGAAGTACAAGGAGTCGCCGCCGGGTCCGCGCGCGTGGGAGGAGATCGTCGCTGCGCCGGTGTGGTTGCCTCCCGACTCGACGCCGCCGGAAGACTTGATGGTCAAAAATCCGGAGCGCGAAAAGCCGACCGATCCGGAGCTTCTCGTCAACTATCACGAGACCGGCCCGAGTTACGCGTCCGCCTACGGCCTGGTTGCGGCGTACCATCGCGAGTTCTTCAAGCGCGCCGATGGAACCGTGTTGATCGGACGCGACGAAGGCATTCGCACGCACGGCTCGGTCGACTACATGAGCATCATGCGGCGGCACTCCCACGGCTGCCATCGGCTGCACAATCACATCGCGTTGCGGATGATGTCGTTCGTGCTCGCGCATCGGCCGCACGAACACCTCGGTCAGGAGACTCTCGGTTACAAGAAGTTCCTGAACGTGAACGGCAAGAGCTACTTGATGGACATTCGCCAGGGCGGCTACGTGTTCAAGCTGCAGACGCCGCTCTACGTGAACGTCGAAGAAGGTCGCATTCGCGGTCAGGCCAAACACGCGATCGACTTCGCGATTCCGAAGTGGAACGTCGATGCAAATGCGTACGTGATGCCGGACGGCAGCACGGTGCAGGTGCGCGGCGACAAGTTGATCACGCTGACGCCGCCAGTGGCTGCAGCAGCCGGTGCGTCCGCGACGAGCGCGCGAGCTCCCGGCCGCGATCCCGAGACCACGCTACACACGGCGGTGTTGCCTGCCGAAGCGCGGCGCTGATTTTGGTGCTGCACTCGACGCAATCGCGCGCGAGTCCGACCGAACCACCGCCGCATGGCACCTGGTTCAACTTGGCTCGCGCAGCGCGTCCCCTTGACACTTCGGCCCGGCGACGCACGCTGGCCTGGCGGCATCCTCGGTCTTCCGCCGCGCGATCGCCCGGATCAACTTTTCGTCGCGGGTTCGCTTCCGAACCTCGAAGGCGCAGTCGCCATCGTCGGAACACGTAGTCCCGACGAAGACGCACTGGCATTCGCTCGCGAGCTCGGGGCTGGTCTCGCGCTCTCGGGGCGGGCCGTCATCTCCGGGGGAGCGTATGGAATCGACTCGGCCGCACATCGCGGGTGTCTCGATGCGGGCGGCTCGACGGTTGCCGTGCTCGCGACCGGTTTGAAGCGCGCGTACCCGACCGACCACGACGTCCTCTTCGACGTCATTGCAACTCAGGGAGCATTGGTGTGCGAGGACGTCGATCCCGATCCGAAGCAGCTGTACGGCTCGGCCTTCCTGTGGCGAAACCGACTCATCGCGGCGCTCGCGGAGGCTGTGGTTGTAGTCCAGGCCCCTCTGCGATCGGGCGCTCTCTCCACAGCGCGTTGGGGTCAGAGGTTAAAAAAGCGCGTGTATGTGGTCCCGAGTACCCCTTGGCATCCCCGGGGCAGGGGCTGTCTAGACCTTCTCCGATCGGGTGCGCAGATTTGCACTTCCTTGTCGGATGTCCTATCGCTACCGGCTTCCGCCGCCCGACCCGGCGCGGGCACTCGCTCGCGGCGGCTCAAAGAACCCAATCATGACGAAGGTTTATCCGCAGCGTCTCGAGCTCTATGGCAGCTGCTCCGCAGGGGGCCGAGGTACCCAGATGAGCTCAGTGTGTGCCTTGACATGCCGGCGGCGAGGGTCCAGGAGGGCCTGTTGTCGCTTCAGTTGATGGGGCGCATCCGCCGCAGGGTCGACGGAACTTATGAAAAGACCCGAAATTCGTGACGAGACTAGAGCGCAGCATGGCTAAGGCGAAGCAAGAGTCCAAACCGGCATCGGTCGCGAACAAGAAAGCGCAGCCCGCCGGAGCTGCATCCACCAAAGGCGCGAAGGCGGCGAGTAAGTCGTCCGCGCCCAAGCTCAAAGCCATTTCGAAACCGATCGCACCTGCGCCGGCTGTCGAGATCGAAGGCGAGGCCCGCGCAGCTCGCACCTCGAAGCGTCCGTCCGAAGCGAGCGCGCCGAAGCGTGCAGTCGCGCCGAAGGCCAAGGCGGCGTCGAAGTCGAGCGCGAAACCGAAGGCGAAGTCGGACGAGGCGGGTAAGCCGGGCACCGACAAGCCCGCCACGAAGAAGGCGAAGGGCGCAGTCGCGAAGAAGGGCTCGAAGGAAGCCGCGGCAGTGGCGCTGCTGGCGAAGTCCGAAGCGCCTGCGAACGAAACCGACGAGGCCGATGCGGCAGCGCCCGCCGAGGGCAAAACGAAGAAGCCGCGCGGCACTCGCGCGAGCACGCTCTTGATCGTCGAGTCACCCGCGAAGTCGCACACGATCCAGAAGTACCTGGGCAACGACTACATCGTGATGGCCAGCAAGGGTCACATCAAAGACTTGCCCAAGCGCGGCGGCGTCGACATCGAGAACGGTTTTAAGGAGACCTACGAGGTCATCCAAGAGCGCGGCAAGGACGAAACCTTGCGCTCGATCAAAGAGAACGCGAAGAAGGTGAAGCGCGTCCTGCTCGCGACCGACCCGGATCGCGAAGGCGAAGCGATCGCCTGGCACTTGTACGAGGAAGTGAAGAACGACCAGCCGGACATCGAGGTCCGACGCGTGTTGTTCAACGAGATCACGAAACGCGGCGTCCAAGACGGCATCGACCATCCGCGCGACCTCGACACGAACTTGTACGAAGCGCAGCGCACGCGGCGTGTGCTCGATCGCATCGGTGGCTATCCACTCTCGAGCCTGCTCTGGCGCAAGCTCACGTTCGGGTTGTCGGCGGGTCGCGTCCAGACCCCGGCGTTGCGGATCATCGTCGACCGGCAGCACGAGATCGATTCGTTCGTGCCGCGGCCGTATTGGTTGCTCGAAGCCGGCTTGGCTGGCGAAAATCCGCCGCCGTTCAGCGCGCTGCTCGACTCCGTCGGAGGCGAGCGGCTCGAGAAGGTGTCGTCGCGTCCAGCGGCGACGAGCGAGCTCGATGCGAAGCGTTTCGCCGACGACCTGCGGATCGCAAACTTCCGCGTCGGCAAGATCACGACGCGCGAACGTAAGAGTCGCGCGCCGGCTCCGTACACCACTTCGAAGCTGCAGCAGGACGCTTCGACGCGGCTCGGCATGCAGCCATCGCGGGCGATGCGCGTCGCGCAAGCACTCTACGAAGGTATCGAGCTCGGTAAGGGCGGCGAAACGGCCGGTCTCATCACGTACATGCGTACCGATAGCGTGCGCCTGTCGTCCGAAGCGGTGGATGCGTGTCGCGAGTACGTCGAGAAGACATACGGCAAGGCCGCACTGCCTGAGAAGCCGAACGAGTTCAAGACGAAGAAGGCGCAGGTGCAGGACGCGCACGAAGCGATCCGGCCCACGCGCATGGACCTTCCGCCGGATGCAGTTCGCGAGTGGCTCACTGACGAGCGCTTCAAGCTCTACAAGTTGATCTGGGATCGCTTCGTCGCCTGTCAGATGGTGCCGGCGGTCTACGATCAGACCGGCGTCGACATCGAAGCGGTCGCGGGCGAAAAGAAGTATGGCCTGCGTACGAGCGGCAGCGTGCTGCGCGTCGCGGGTTGGCGTGCGGCGTACGGTGCAGCGTCCGATACACGGCTCGCGGGTGAAGAGTCCGAGCAGGTCGACGACGACTCGCGCTCGCTCCCGCTCCTGCGCGAGGGCGAAGTGCTGAAGCTCACCGACCTCGGCATTCAAGTGCAGGCGAAAGAAACCGAGCCGCCGCCCTACTTCAACGAAGCATCGCTCGTGAAGAAGTTGGAAGAGGAAGGCATCGGCCGTCCGAGCACGTACGCGGAAATCTTGAGCAAGGTTCAAGCGCGCGACTACGTGCGCAAGGTCGGCAACAAGCTCGTGCCTTCCGATCTCGGCAAGCTCGTCGCCGAACACCTGGTTCGCGACCAGTTCGACCTCGCGGACATTGCGTTCACGCGCAAGCTCGAAGAGGACTTGGACGCGATCGCTGAAGCGCGCGGCAAGCGCCTCGACGTGCTCGCTCCGTTCCACGAGCGCTTGCAGGAGCAGATCAAGCGCAGCCTCGAGCAGAAGGGCAAGTGGTGGCCGGAGCCCGAGTCGATCAACGAGAACTGCGACGAGTGCGGCAAGCCGTTGATGAAACGTTGGGGTCGCGCCGGTCCGTTCATCGGCTGTGAAGGCTATCCCGAGTGCAAGTACACTCGGCCACTTCCGGGCGAAGGCGATGAGGATCGCAGGCCGGTCCTCACCGACTACAAGTGCGAGATCTGTGAATCGCCAATGATGAAGCGCTGGGGCCGCAACGGCTGGTTCTTGGGTTGCTCCAAGTACCCCGAGTGCAAGTCGACGCGTTCGCTCCCACTCGGTGTCGCGTGTCCGAAGTGCGGCGGCGAGATCATCGAGATCAAGGGCAAGAAGGCCCGCCGGCCGTTCTACGGCTGCGCGAACTACAGTAAGGAAGCAATCAAGTGCGACTTCCGCAGCTGGCAAAAGCCGGTGCCGGAAGCTTGCCCGCAGTGCCAGGCCAAGTTCTTGGTCGAAGCCGGGAATCCGAAGTCGCCGATTTTGCGTTGCCTCACCGAAGGTTGCGGCTATCAACGTGCGCTTCCACCACCGGGCGAGTCGCCCGAGGTCGGTGACCAAGTCCCTGAAAATGTGCCACCGCCCGCTGTCGGCACGCAGGCCTGAGGTCGGAGCGTGGGTTCGTTCGTCACGATCGTCGGCGCAGGTCTAGCCGGTTGCGAGTGTGCGTATCAGCTCGCGGAGCGGGGCGTGTCGGTTCGCGTGCTCGAGCAAAAGCCGCTCACGCGAACGCCGGCGCAGATCACCGATTGGCTGGCCGAGCTCGTGTGCTCGAATTCGTTTCGCGGTGCCGCGCTCTCGAATGCCGTCGGGTTGTTGAAGGAAGAGATGCGGCGTGCGGGCTCGCTCATCCTGGAGGTGGGCGAGCAGTGCCGCGTTCCGGCGGGCGGCGCGATGGCGGTCGATCGCGATCGGTTCGCCGCCGAGATGACGCGGCGCATCCGCACTCATCCGAACATCGAGGTCGTCAGTGAAGCGGTGGATGCGCTTCCGGAAGCGCGGCCACTCGTCCTCGCAACCGGGCCGCTCACCTCGGATGCGCTCGCTTCGGCTCTGGCCACGGTGATCGGCGCTGAGCACCTCGCGTACTACGACAGCATCGCGCCGATCATCGCGGCCGATTCCATCGATTGGTCTCAGGTGTTTTCCGCGTCGCGTTACGACAAGGGCGGCGACGACGCGTACGTGAACTGCCCGCTCGATAAAGAGCAGTACCTCGCGTTTGTCGCGGCTTTGGTCGGCGCACAAAAAGTCGCGCCACGGTCGTTCGAAGACGTGCGCTACTTCGAAGGCTGTTTGCCGATCGAAGTCATGGCCGAGCGCGGCGAACGCACGCTTTCGTTCGGGCCGATGAAACCGGTCGGCCTGCGCGATCCGCGCACGGGTCATCGGCCCTGGGCAGTCGTGCAGCTGCGGCGCGAAGACTCCGCTGGCACCGCGTACAACCTCGTCGGGTTTCAAACGCGCATGACGCAACCGGAACAAAAGCGCGTGTTCGGTATGATTCCAGGGTTGGCGCAAGCGCGGTACGAGCGATTCGGCACCGTGCATCGCAACACGTTCGTGAATGCACCGCAGGTACTGCGCGGCGGCTTCGAGCTCCGCGCGTTATCGGGCGTGTATCTCGCCGGGCAGATCGGCGGTGTCGAAGGCTACGTCGAAAGCGCAGCGTCCGGAATGTGTTTGGGTCTCGCGCTTGCGGCGTTGGCCCGCGGTGAAGAAGTGTTTGCGCCGCCTCGCACGAGCGCGCTCGGTTCACTGTGCTCGCACTTGTCGCGCGAACAGGAAGATTTCCAGCCTTCCAACATCGTGTGGAGCATGTTCCCTCCGCACACCGGGACGCGGCTCGGCAAACGCGATCGTCACCTCGCGCTCGCAACACGTGCGCTCGAAGATTTGAACACGTGGCTCCCGATGATCGGTCGGACGCCGATGGCTGCAACGATCGATCCGGAGTCGGCCAGCGTGGCTCCGCCGTCGACTGGCGAGCCAGGCGCAACGCCCATCGAAAGTCCGGATGAATCGGATGTGATGCGTCCGTTCGTGAAGGTCGAGGCTTCGGAGTGACTGCGGATGACGTGCGCGCTTCGTTGCTCGAGCGCATCCACGGACCGATTCCACGCTGGTTGGTCTGGGTTCTCATCCCCGGAGTTGCGGGACCTGTGCTGATTTTGGCCTTCATCTTCGTGAGCGAGCTCGCTCACGACGAAGCGCGTTGTCCCTACACGCACACCTCGACGAAGCCGCTTAATTCCGAAGTTTCCGTTCGTGAGGACGCGCGGAGTTGTTTACCCGGGGTTCAGGAACGTCGGTTTACTGCCGTGCGCGGCACACAGGAACACGTTCTAGGGCGACGGCGTTTCGCCAGTACGGCTTTTGCACCTGACCATTACCAATGGCGCGCTGAGCTGAGCCCGCAAGGCGAGGTGCGTGTCACGGTCGACAACGCGGGGCACGCACAAGCTGTATTTCGTGAAGGGACCCCGGACGAACGCGCGCGCTGATTCGTGATCGTCGCTGGTTTTCGGTTCTAGTTTTGCCGTTTACACTCGCCTTCGGATGGGGACGGGCGACGCCAATCGCGAAGCGCTTCCGAGCCGCATCGGAGACCGCTACCGCGTCGAACGACTGCTCGGCAGGGGCGGGATGGCGTCCGTCTATCAAGTGTTCGACGAAGTCAGCGGGCGACAGCTCGCGTTGAAGCGCTTGCACCTGCGCGATGCGTCGGCAGGCGAAGGCGATGCATCGCACGCACGACGCGCGTCGAACGAGGAGCTCGCTGCATCGCCGTCGGTCGGAGAGTCTGCTTCGCTGTCGGTATCGTGTCTCGCGGACGACGAGGAAACGCTGGCGACGCAAGACGCGCGGCTCGCGCCATTTGCAGCAGCTGCGCGTTTGCACGCGGGCCAGTTGTTCGAGCGCGAGTTCGACACGCTCTCGCAACTGGTGCATCCGCGCATCATCGAGGTCTACGACTACCATCGCGATGGGCAGGGCCCGTACTACACGATGGAGCTGCTCGACGGTGGCGACTTGCGCGAACGCTCGCCTTTGCCATGGCGCGAAGCCTGCCGTTTGCTGTGCGACGTTTGCTCGGCGATCTCACTCCTGCATTCGCGCCGGCTCGTGCACCGCGATTTGACGCCACTCAACCTTCGCTGCACGCGCGCCGGTAGTGCAAAGCTGTTCGACTTCGGGTCGATGACGCCGTTTGGGCGCTCGCGCCACGTCGTTGGAACTCCGCCGTTCGTCGCGCCCGAAGCACTGCACGGTGAGATCGTCGACGCTCAAACCGATCTCTTCGCGCTGGGCGCGAGCGCCTATTACGCGCTCACCGGTCGCCACGCCTACCCAGCTCGGCAGCTGCTCGAGCTTCCGGAGGTTTGGCGGCACGCGCCGCGGCCGCCGTCTGCGTACGTCCCGGACATTCCTGCTGCGCTCGATGAGCTCGTGTTGTGGATGCTCGAGCTCGCGCCGAGCGCGCGCCCACCGAGCGCGGCCGAGATCATGGAGCGCCTGAGCGCGATCGCCGGGCTCGACCTGCGCGAAGACTTGGTCGTGCGCCAAGCCTATCTGTCGACGCCGATCTTGGTCGGGCGCGAGCAGTCGATCGAGCGTGTGCACAAACGTCTCCAAGCCGCTGCAACGGCGGACGGCGGCACGCTCGTCGTGAGCGGCCCGCGCGGAGCAGGCAGGACGCGTCTGCTCGACGCCTGCGTGCTCGAAGCGCGATTGATGGGCGCGGTCGTGTTGCGCGCCGATGAAGGGGATGGGGCAGGGCGCTGGAGCGTCGCGCGTGCGCTCTTGCGCCAGCTCCTCGCGCAAGCACCGGATGTCGCGCTTCCGCTCGCTGGCAAACGCGCGGCGGGCCTCGCGCACTTGTTGCCTGAGGTCGATGCCGGGCTTGCGCCGATGACGGACACTGGAATGCCGGGCTCTGCGAGTGAGCTGGCAATCCGCGCGAATACGCAGATCGCACTTCGGGACCTGGTATTCGAAGTAGCAGCGGCTCACCTGGTCGTGATCGCGATCGACGACGCGCACCGCATCGATGAGCCGTCGGCCGCGTTTCTCGCGCTGGTCGCGCGCGAGACGCGTTCGCGCCGGATGTTGCTGGTCGCGAGCATCGAACGCTCCGAGCACACTCGCGGCAGCTACGCGCTGCAATGGCTCGTACAGGCCGGCGAAGCGATCCGGCTGAAGAACCTGACGTGGGAGCAGACGGCTTCGCTCGTGGGTTCGCTGTTCGGCGACGTCCCGAATGCGCGGCTCGCCGCCGATCGGATCTACACCGCGTCGCTCGGCAATCCGGCGGCGATTTTGCAGATCGCGCGGCAGCTCGTAGCGGCAGGCAAAGCCCGCTACGCCGCCGGTACCTGGACGTTGCCGGCGAAGCTCGAAGCAGCGGAGCTCGCGCTCGATCTGGAGACGAGCTTCGATCCACGCCTGTCCGGCAGTGCGCTCTTGCTTGCACGTGGGGTTGCAGCTTGCGGCGGCGAACACGTGTCGTGGAACGAGTGTCTGATGCTGTCGCCGCACGGCGAAGCGCGGCGCCTGATCGGGGAGCTCGACGAGCTCGTGGCCGCCGGCATTTTGTCGACGCACGATCGGCGCTACTTCGTCGCCGGCGCTGGACTGCGCGCGGCGTTGTCGCGCGGTCTCGGGTCGAGCGAAACATGCGCGCTCCACGGCCGCGTCGCCGAGCTCTACGCGAACCGGGGCGATCACGCGTTTCGCGTCGCCCATCATCGCTGGCTCGCCGGCGAGACGGGCCGCGCGCTCGACGTGTTGCTCGCGGCCGTGCGCTCGACTCGCGCGACGCGAACGGATGACCCGGCGATCCGTTTCGACTACGTGCAGTCGCTTCCGGAGGGTTGGCGCGAGACGTTTCGTGCGCTGATCGAAGCCTGCCGCACGCTCGGACGGCCGCGGCGTGAACGGCTCGACTTGCAGCTGAGCTTTCTCGGCTTCGCGAACGTGACGGCCGGCTACGAGCCGGAGTGCATTCGCGATGTCGTCGCGCAGCTGCGCGCGGACTGCGGGCTCGTCGCGTATGCGGCGCTCGACCCGAACCGGCCAGCCGAAGAGCGGCTGATGGAGGCGCTCGCCACTGCGCGTGAAGCGCACGACGCCGCTCCCGAATCGGAGAAGGGCCTTCCGGTTCAGCTCGCGACCGCGATGCTCTCCCAGGTCATCGTCCAAACCGTCGGCATGGCTGGCCGCGCGCTCGACTACGAGCTGCTCGCGAGCTTGCCGTCGCTCGCGCCGCTCGCGCCGCTTTCGGCTGCGTTGTCGATCGTGCAGGACAGCCTCGACAACACGCGCGATCTCCTTGGCGGCCGGATCCAGCACGGGCTCCTCGGCAATCGCCGGCTCCTCGCGCGCATCACCGAGCCGGGAGCGACACTCGGCATGAGCCAGACGAACGTGGAGCTGATGACACTCGCGATCCACTGGTCGACCGCGATCGTGGAAGCGAACCTCGGTGACGAGACGGCGCTCGTGCGGGCGGATCGGATCGAGGGCCACCCGCTGTTCGCGGTGAACGCTTGGCGTGTGCGCACGCTGTTCGCGTTGTTTCAGGGCGACCTGCCGCGCGCCGAAGAGTGCCGTGTTCAAACGGAGCTGCTGCAGATTCAGAACAGCCCGCCTCAGCTCTTCGAAGCGACGCACGGTTGGCAAATGGCGCTCGGCTACTTTGCGTCGCACGACCTCTTGCGCACGAAGCAGTGCATCCCGGATCTCGAAGCGATGGCGAAGCAGTTCGCGCCGTGGCAGCCGGCGGTGAACTTCGCCAAGGGTGCCTACCAAGCGTTGCGCGGCGACGGCACGCGTGCACTCGCGGACTTCGAACGGGCGTTCTCGCAGTGTGCGATCGGGCGGCACGTGATGTGGCCAGCGGTTGCCGGCGGCGTGCTCACCGCTCTGAACTTGCGCGGCGAATACGCCGAGAGTGCGCGTCGGGGTGCCCGGTATCTCTCGCAGCTCACAGCGGCGGAGCTCAATGAGCTCGAGTTCTTCGTCGCGCTGCCGCTCGCACACGCGGAGCTCGAGCTGGGTCGATTCGACCGTGCAGCCGAGCTTCTCGCGGTGGCGATCGAAAACCTCGAAGGTCCGGGGCGGCGCAACATCTACCTCGGTCGCGCCCGTGAGCTCCAAGCTTGGCTCGCGCTGCGGACAAAAGATGCGGACGCATTCTCGCAAGCGATGGCGCTCTGCCACCCGCACTACGCCGCGAGCAAGAACCCGCGGTTGCGCGCGAAACTCGAACAACTGCAACGCGCCGCGCGCCAGGCTGGGCTCTCGAATGCGGGTCGAGCCGAAGCGGAGCTCGCCCCGCCTGAGGCGGACGGCGGCAGCTCGATGCTCGCGACCGTGCTCAGCAGCTGCGAGGATTCACAAGAACGCGCCGATCGCGCGCTCGTCTTGCTCACGCGTCATACGCGCTGCAAGGGTGGCTTTCTCTACACGTTCCGGCGTGAGGGCCCGGAGCTCGTCGCCTCCCGCGGCGAGCGCGTGCCGCCGCCGCAGCTGTCTGCGCTCGTGAATCGCTTCGTCGTCGAGCAGGTCAGCCCGCGCGAAGTGACGCGCAGTCAGTACTTGCCGCCGCAGACTGCGACGAGTTTGCACTGGTCCGAGCCGGACGGGACACAGTTGGTGCCGATGTTGCTCGCGCATCGTGGCGAGTTGGGGTTGTGTGTGACGGCCGTCGCGGTGATGTGGCTTCGACCTGAAGCGAAGTATCGCGTGCCGACGAAGCTACTCACGTCGCTCAGCCGCTCGTTGCAAGAGAGCTGAGGCGCACGGTTACGGTGGCGGCGTCGTACCCTTGTTTGCCGTGATCCAGGTCAAGCGCGCGTCGAGCCAAGTCTCGAGCGCGCCGATCTCGTCCGGATAGCTGTTGTTGCGCGGTGCGCCGGCGGGCCAGCGCACGCGATTGCGAGCCTCGGCTTCCGTCAGCTGCGTCTTCCAGGCTTCGATCGTCTCGTTGAACTTCGCCGACGTGAACAGCGTCGCCAGCAACTCGTCCCAGCGCGCCCAATACGCCGTCGCGAACTCCGCGTGCGTGAAGAGCGGCCCCCAAAAGCTGCGCCGAAACATCGACTCGGTCGTGCCTGGCCCCCAGTGCGTCGGATCGATACTGCGCATTCCCCAGATGTCGTACGCGCCCATCCCGAGATCGAAATCCCAGAGCGGACCGGCGAAGAGCTTCCCGTTGCGATCTTTGTAGAAGTACGAGCTGAGCGCGAACCCATCCGGGTTTTTCATCAACACGGTCAGGATGTGATGATCGATGAACGACGGCACGTCCATCAGCTCGCTGTAGTGCTTGCCGGTCGTCGGATCGATGCCGTCGGTCGCCGCTGCAGCGCGCTTGCACGCGTCGAGGTAGTCTTTGATGTACTGCGTCTGCTCCGGGACGATCTCGTCCACGTCCGGGTCGACGTACACGAACTGAAGCCCGGCGGCGCTGAACGCTTCGCTCGGTTCGTCCGGTTCGTCGACCTTGATGATGTAACCGCCGCTTCGAATCGGATCGACCGTGTCGCCCGGCACGAGTTTTTCGATCGCCACGCGATCTTTACTGCGCGTCAAACGTTCCGTGAACACGTACACGCCGGCGTAGCCCGCCATCGTGACCTTCGTGTTGCCCGCCACGAGGAACACTTCGCAGTACTTCGTGCGCGGCGCGTAGTGGCCGACCTTCCGGCTCAAGTCGTACGCAAACGCGTTGTGCATCATCGACTTGTCCCAGTCGTACGGTGCGTACAACACCCAGTCGCCGTCTTCCGGCATTCCGAGCAACGGCGCAGGCGCGTCTTCTTGTGCGTTGCCCCAGAGCTCGAGCGTGTAGCTCGGCTTGGCTTGTTGGCGCGAGCTGCGACCCCGGATCTTCACGCCGAGTCGGCTCGTGTGCGCGGCAGGACCCGCGAGCATCGCGCGGGCACTGCCGGTGTCGAACCAGCCGAACGTCGCTCCGACGTAGCTGCGGTTCGACGGCATCGGGGCCGCGCCGCCGAGCATGTGCACGACTACGATCGGCAGGTTCGATGTGAAGCTCTGAACGTCCGCATCGAGCTGGAAGTAACTTTCATTGAACACTGGCGTCGAGATGCCGTCGCGCAGTGCGAGCGCACGCACGACCGTCGTCGCACTGATCGTGATCGCACCAGCCACTTCTGGGGACGTCGCGGTCGGCAAGCTGCCATCGACCGTGAAGTGCACCTTCGCGCCGCTCTCTCCCGGGCTCAGCGTAAGCAGCATCGAATCGGAGAACCCGCGGCCCGGCGGATTGAACATGACGATCGGCTTCTGCGGCGGCCCAGTGTCGAGCGGACCCGCGTCGATCGGCCCTGAGTCGCGAGGGCCCGAATCCAGCGGAGCCGCGTCTTGCATCGCGGCATCCATCGGCATGCTCGCGTCCATCGGATGCCCGGCATCCACGTGCGGATTGCCAGCGTCGTCCTCGGAGCCTGCTGCACCGTCGTAGACGCGGCTCGCGTCCGGCGCGTCGACACGCTCCTCACTGATATCCCCTGCATCGCAGGCCGCGAGCAAAAGCGCACCTACGAGAGCACAACGCCTAAGCGACATATAAGGCGATCATTTTAGCACGAGGATCATTGCCGCTACGAGCCGCAAGAATGTGTACCCGCGCGTCGCGCCGCCGGGCCGCGAAAGATCGTATGTGCGCGTTGTACGCGGAAAAACCAAGAAAACTTGCAGCGGATCGCCGTTTCGGCAATCGTTTCGCCCATGCCTGAGTCAGAGCTCGATCTTCGTCGCGACGCGCTCGCTCAGCAGATCGATCGTTTCACCGAGTACCTGCGCGTCGAGCGCCGTTCGGCCGCGCTGACGATCGAAACCTACGCTCGCGATCTCGAAGCTCTCCGCTCACACGTACTCCGTGAGCGCATGGCGCCGGATGCCGTAAAGCTCGATTTACTCGTGCTGCGCAGCTTTCTGGCAGCATTGGTGCCAGAGAACGCACCTCCGACCATCGCGCGAAAGATCTCGGCGTTGCGTGCGTTCTACCGCTTCCTGATGAAGCGCGGATTGATCACGACGAACCCAGCCGCAGCGCTTCGACTGCCGAAGGTCCCACGTAAGCTGCCGCGTTTTCTCTCGGTCGAAGACGCGACCGCGCTCGTGAACGCTCCACTCGAGCAAGGCGAAGACGCGGCGCATCCGCTGCTCGAGGTCCGCAATCGCGCGATGCTCGAGTTGTTGTACGGCGCGGGTTTGCGCGTGAGCGAGCTCGCGACACTCACGCTCGGTCGGCTCGAGCTCGGCGAAGCGCAAGTGCGTGTTACCGGCAAAGGCAACAAGGAGCGCGTGCTTCCACTCGGTGGCGCCGCGATCCGCGCACTCGACGAGTACTTGCGCGTGCGCGATCAGTTCCGCGGCAAGTTGAGCGAACCTCATCCCGAAGCGGTGTTTCTCGGCCGCTTCGGTACACGTTTGTCGGTGCGTCAGATCGAGCAGTGGGTGAAGCGCTACGGACAGGTCGCGCTCGGC
>DASRXR010000880.1:0-7999 GCA_035687405.1 Polyangiales bacterium | reverse complement strand
AACGCTGGTTGTAACGCTCGACGCCCGCCGCTGATGGCTTCTGCTGCGACAGACCTGCCGCGCTTACGCCACTTGCTGTGACTAGTTTGCCACGCTCGCCTCGCTGGCCGAACGACAAAGCGAGTGCCGCTGTCAGCTGCTCCGGCGAATCGCCATGATCCTGAATTTTCGCGCGAGAGGTAGGTGTGTCTACTCGGGTGTATATTGCGCGCGCGTTCGCAACCCAGAGATGGCAATGGCTTCTGTCCGAATCGGTATCTCCGGCTGGAGGTACAAGCCTTGGCGAAAAGTGTTCTACCCCGAGCGGTTGCCGCAAGCGCGCGAGCTCGAGTTCGCGGCGCAGCACTTCCGCTCGATCGAGCTGAACGGGTCTTTCTACTCGCTGCAGCGTCCGGAGTACTACGCGCAGTGGTACGCGCAAACTCCGGCGCGCTTCGTGTTCGCGTTGAAGGGTGGGCGCTTCATCACGCATATGAAGAAGCTGCGCGACGTCGACGAGGCGCTCGCGAACTACTTTGCGTCGGGGGTGCTCGCGCTTCGAGACAAGCTCGGGCCGGTCCTGTGGCAGTTCCCGGAGAACATGCCGGCCAATCTCGAGCGGTTCGAGGAGTTCTTCGAGAAGCTGCCGCGGGACACCGAGAGTGCCGCTCGGATCGCGCGCAAGCATTCGGCGCTACTCAAAGGGCGCGCGCTGACGCGAACCGACAAGACCCGGAAGCTGCGTCACGCGGTGGAGGTTCGGAATCCAGCCTGCGCGACGCCCGAGTTCATCGCGCTCTTGCGCCGCCAGCGAATCGGCTGGGTGGTCGCCGATACGGCCGGTCACTGGCCGTACGCGGAGGATCTGACGGCCGACTTCGTCTACGTTCGGCTGCACGGCGACGAGGCCTTGTACGCGAGCGGCTATTCGCAGGAGTCGATCGCGCGGTGGGCGGGGCGCATCGCGAGCTGGAGCGGCGGTGAAGAGCCGACCGATGCGCGTCGGATCAGCGCCAAACCGGCGCAGCCGCGAGCGGCGCGCGACGTCTACGTGTATTTCGACAACGACGTGAAGGTACACGCGCCGTTCGACGCGCTCGCACTGCAGCGTGCTCTCGGCTTACCGGTCTGGCAGCCGGGTGCACCTCTGCTCGAAGCGAGGCACCCCGGCAAGCTCGTGATCGACGAGGAGCCGCGAGTGGGCGGGTTTCTGAAGCCACGAAACCCGTGAAGTTCGGACCTGACGCTTCTAGCTGCGGAGGTGCAGGCTAGGTCTCGCCGGCGGATCCGTGAACAACGCTTCAGTTGCCGTCTCTGGCACTATCGTCGTGTCTTCGGTGTCCGAGGACAGCGGCGCGACTTCGGCTGCCAGCTCCGGATTTTGCAACAACTCGAGCGCTCGCGCCTCGCGCATCAGCCGCTCGTACTTCGCGATCAGAGCCGGATCCGCTTGTGCGAGCCGATACTGCGTCGCGCACTTGCGCGCGTAACAATCGAACCCAATCGCGTCGTTCATCCACAGCGCAGTGCGGGCACGCGCCTCGTACACGAGCCCCAAGCTCGCTGGACCCATCCCGAGCGCTTCGCGAGCGGCAGCCGCCGCATCGAGCCGCGCACACGCCGCCGCAAAGTCACCGAGTTTCCCTTCCGCAGTCGCGAGCGCGACTTCGATGTGTTGTCGCATGATCCCGAGGCCAATCTCGTCGGCCGTGACGAGCGCGCCCATCGCATAGTCGCGCGCCTCGCTGTAGCGCTCGAGCCCGACCAACGTGTGCACCCGGCCCGACGCTGCCCACGGCCAGATCGGGTGCTCGCCCGGCCTCACGACGCTCAACGTTTGATCGAACCACTTCAACGCATCGGCATGATTTCCACACGCCCGCGCATGTGCGCCGCGCGTGAAGGGTACGAACGGCGCGAGCGACGGCTGCGACTTCGACACTGCTTCCATTTCCACGATCGCGTGCCGCAGACCGGAGATGTTGTCGAGCAATACGTACGCGTACACGTGCTGGTGCGCCGCGCCTGCGTACAGCGGCGGCTTGATCGGGCTCTGTAGCAAGAGCAGCTCGACCTGCCGGCGGCAACGCTCGGCCTCGCGCAAATTGCCCACGTTCATGAAGTAGAGCCGGCGGATGGTCCACGCCGGCACACGCCACACTGGCACGCGGTTCAGGATCTCCGCGTGCGTCAACGCGTCCTTGCGACCCAAGCCCGCTTCGATGCAACCGATTCCCCAGTGAAGCGCGCTGATCGCCCAGCCGCGGAGCTCCTCGTCGACTTCGCGCGACGTCTGCAACGCCTCGAGTGTCTTGATGTAGCCCTCGCGCCCGACTTCGTATCGCCCGGCTACGACAGCCTTACTCGCAGGCACAGCGATGTTCTGCACGCGAGCGATCACCGACGACAGCGGAAAAAATGCGTCGAGCTGCGGCAAGAGCGCGTACAGCGCGAAGTCACCGGCCTGCGCCGCGACTGAGATCAGATCCGAGACCAACCGCGACAGAGTGATGACCGCTTCGAGCGGTTGCAGTCCACGCTCGTGCTCCGGCGTGCGTTCCCAGCGCTGTTGTGCGATCTGGAGCGCGAGCTGTAGTCGTGGCAGCGCTTCGAGTTGCGGGTCCTGCTGTTCCCAGTCGTCGAGACCACTGTCCTTACGAAGCTGCGTGAACAACTCGGCCATCCGCGCCCGCATGTTCGGCAGGGCGAGATCATGGCCGAGCCGTACGATCTCGTGCAGCAACAAGAATCGTTCGCGTGGGCTGCGCGAGAGCTCGGTGCACGCAGCCGCCGCGACGTGCAACAACTCGGCGTAGTCGCGCGGACAGCGGTCCCGGCGCGAGCCGGCGTTCAGCTCCGCGATCAGCGTGTCGATCGCGCTCGCGCGATCCCCGGCGCGCCACAGGTAGCGAGCGATATCGAGCCGATCCGCGTCGCGCTTTGCGAGCACCGCGGCCATGCGCCGGTTGTACTGGCGCAAGCGATCGGGATCGATCGTCGCGAGTAACTCGTCCGGCCAGACTCGCGCTACGAACGCGTAGTAGGCGCCGTCGCTCCGCAGCAGCTTTGCGAGTGAGAGCTCATCGAGCGCAGCGCGCGTGCGATCGCGATCGGCGTGCGACGTGAGCTCGAGGTACGCATCCATGTCGAGCACGCTGCTTTCAGCGACCGCCAGCATCTCGGCGAGCTCGCGCGCGTCCGCGCTCAAGTGTTCGAGCTGCATGCGCCGGCCGTCCGAGAGCGTCGCGGGCAGCGCGCTGTGATCGAGGTCCGCCGGCAAGATCCAAGTGCCCATGCGGTAGGTTACGTAGCCGCCGGTGACGAGGTGTTGAATGAGCTGCATGCAGCCACGCGGGTTGCCTTCCGCGCGTTCGTGAATCCGTGCCGCGACTGCGTGGATGTACGGCACGTCGCCGAATACGGAGCCGAGCAGCGCTTCGGTATCGGCTGGGGTGAACCGCCGGAGCGCGATCTGCGTCGCTTTCTCGCGCAACACGAGAATTGCGCGCTCGTGTCGAGGCCGGCCGATCACGCTCACGGCCACCAGCAGCCGCTGGCGGCGAAACGCCTGCGCGACGGTTGCGAACGCGGCCTGTGAGGCCTCGTCGCAGCGATCGATGTCGTCCACTGCGAGCAGCAGCGGCTCCACCTTTTCGAACGCGGTCAGGAGCGCAACGAACGCGTTTTGCAGCTCTGCGCGGCGCTGATTGTCCGCGTTCGCCGGCACGTTGCCGATGAGCAGCAGCGCGAGCAATGAATCTTCGGAGACCTCGCCGCGATGCGCCTCGGGCAGCGCCGCCCACAGCTGCTGCGCGATCACGCTGACGGCACCGTAGCGTCCGCTCGCGGAATCCGCCGCGCTCGCGCGTACGACCGTGATCCCGGAGAGCTTCGCGTCGAGGACGGTCGTGTCCAGCATTCGCGAACGGCCCGAGCCCTCCGCGCCTTCGATCAGCATCGCGCCGCCCTTGCCGCTATGCAGGCTCTTGATCCGCGTTCGAATGCGCGCTAGCTGCGAGCCGCGACCGACCAGCTCCGGAGTCGACACGTACGCGTGGGACTCGGCGCTGACCTCGGACTCCGGCAGATCCGCGATCGAGGTCAGCCGATCGATCACTTCGGCCGCGTTGCGAGGCCGCGCCGCGGGCTCGCGACTGAGCAGCGCGAGCACGAGCGCATCGAGTGCAGCCGGGACGGTGGGCGTGTAAGTGGACGGCGGCGCCGGCGGAGCTCGCCAAAACTCCGGCAGGTCCGCGAGCGTGCGCGCCGGATACGCATGCCGCCGCGTCAGAGCGAAGTAGATCGTACCGCCGAGCGCGTACAAGTCCGAACGCCCGTCGAGCGACTGCTGCAAGGATGCTTCGGGAGGAACGAACGGCGGTGTGCCGACGAGGGTCTTGGTCGGACCCATGACCGTCATCGCGCCGAAGTCGAGCAGCTTCGCGCGGCCGTCGGCTGTACGCTGCACGTTTTTGGGTGAGACGTCGCGATGCAACAACTGTCGTGAGTGCAAGAGCGCCAGCGCCGAACACGCGTCGCGTGCGAGCGAGCAAACTTCGCGCCATGGCAACGGCGAGAGCTCATGAAGTGCTCGACCCTCGAGCAACTCCATCGTGTAGAAGGGTCCGCGCTCGTCGCTGCCGAAATCGTGCGCACGCACGACGTTCGGGTGGGAGAGCCGCACGAGCACGCGGTATTCCTGATGAAACAGCTCGGTGAGCTTGCTCTGACGCTTTTCGTTCGCTTCGAAAATCAGGCGTTTCAACGCGATCGCGTTGCCGGTCACGCGGTCGATCGCGCGGTACACTGCGCCCATACCGCCTTGCCCCAACAGCGCGGTGACTTCGTAACGCTCCGTTCCGACGCCGGACAACGCATCGGTCGCGTGCTGCATGCATGTCTAGTCTAACAGGCCGGCGGACTTCGAAAACGTGACGCGCGACACGCTGCGTTAACCGAGTGTGTAGCGAAGCCAGGTGTGCGCCGAAGTGCTAGTGCCGGCCCGCGCAAACCTGCGAGATGGCTCGTGTGGGTGGCACGCCGGGGTGTGCCGCGCACATTGGAAGTAACTATGTCATACAACGGAGGCTTGGCTGCAGCATACTGCTCGTACAGCGCTACGAACGTCGTTGAGTCGAGCACACGTACAACGCGGAAACAGAACTAGGGAGCAACGGACATGGCCCAGGCAGTCAACCGCTACAAAGCGGACCTTCGTGAAATCGAGTTCGTTCTGTTCGAACAGCTCAAGCTGCAAGAGCTTCTCGGCAAGCCGCCGTTCGAGCAGTGGGGCCTCGACGAGGTCAAGCTCGTGCTTCCCGAGGTCTATCGTTTCGCGACTGAAGTGAGCGGGCCGATCAATCAGATCGGTGATCAAGAGGGCTGCAAGCTCGTCGATGGGCACGTGAAGACTCCGTCCGGCTTCATCGACGCGTGGAAGCGTTTGACGGAAGCCGGGTGGGGCGTGCTCTCGGTCGAACCCGAACACGGCGGTCAAGGTGCACCGCGCACGCTCGGCTCGGTCGTGAACGAGTTGATCAGCGGCTCGAACACGAGCTTTCAAATGTACAGCGGCCTGACGATCGGCGCCGCCGAGCTGATCATGAGTTTCGGTACTGACGACCAACGCAAGTTGTTCGTCGCGGACATGGTCGAAGGTCGCTCGGGCGGCACGATGTGTTTGACCGAGCCGCACGCGGGTAGCGACGTCGGCGATTGCACCACGGCCGCGGTCAAAAACGCCGACGGCACGTATTCGATCAAGGGCACCAAGATCTTCATCTCCGGAGGCGATCACGACCTCGCGCCGAACATCGTTCACATGGTGCTCGCACGTATCGAGGGTGCGCCCAAAGGTACAAAGGGGTTGAGCCTGTTCATCGTGCCGAAGTTTTGGGTGAACCCGGATGGTTCACTCGGCAAATCGAACGATGTGATCACCGCGTCGATCGAGCACAAGATGGGCATCTGCGGATCGTCGACCTGCGTGCTCAGCTTCGGTGAGAACGAGGCCTGTCGCGGCTTCTTGTGCGGCTCGGTCGAGAATCAGGGCATGCCGCAGATGTTCCAGATGATGAACGGCGCGCGCATCTTGGTCGGCGTGCAGGGCGTGGCTTCGGCGTCGAGTGCGTTCTTGAACGCGCTTCAGTACACGAAGGAACGCCGGCAAGGTTCGTCGACTGCGGCGATGAAAGATCCGAACGCGCCCCGCGTGCCGATCATCGAGCATCCGGACGTTCGCCGCATGTTGCTCGACATGAAGTCGCGCGTCGAAGGCATTCGTTTGCTCGGCTTGACTCTGACGAGCCATCTCGATCGCGTGCACGCGCTCGCAAGCACCGACCCCGATCGTGCGACCTATCACCGCGGTCAGGTGGACCTGCTTACGCCGATCTTCAAATCGTACGCGACCGATCAAGGCTTTCAAGTCGCCGCGACCGCGATTCAAGCCTACGGCGGCGCGGGCTTCTTGAAGGATCATCCCGCCGAGCAATATTGCCGCGACGCGAAGATCTTCTCGATCTACGAAGGCACGAATCACATTCAGGCGCTCGACCTCGTCGGCCGCAAGTTGCGCCAGCAGGGCGGAAAGCCGGCGCTCGACTTCCTCTCGGATGTCGCTCGGTTCGTCGAACAGCACGCGTCGCATTCGCGTCTCAGTGCGGCCGTCGAAGATCTGAAGAAGGCACACGCCGCAGCCGGGCAGGTGTTCATCAAACTGATGGAGTGGGGCAAGGCCGGTAAGGTCGACGTCACGGCGTTGAGCGCGAATCGCGTTCTCGATCTGATGGCGGAGTTGACTGTCGGATGGCTGCTGCTCGAGGGCGCGGCGATCGCGCACGACAAGTTAGCCAAACTGTCAGAGGGCCAGCCGGACTACGCGTTCTATCTCGGGAAGTGCCACGCCGCGATCTACTACGCGCGCAATGTGCTGCCCGGAGTCGCCGACAAAGCCGACATCATCGCGCGCGAAGACCGAAGCGCGCTCGAGATTCCGGAAGAGGCTTTTGCGACAGTTTGATCGCAAGCAAGCTGGCGTCTCGAGCGGGAACTAACGGACGGCCTAGACAATAAAGTCACAAGATCTTCGAATTCGGGCCTGACTGTCTGTGAATGCATCGAACAGTCAGGCCCGATGAGCCGTGACGGCGCCGTGATGGGGCCTGGGTGGTCGCAACGTTGAAACACCGTCGCAATCGCCGGTTCCTCCTGCAGCTACCAGCTGCACTCGAAACATCGCTCGTGATTGACCCTGCTGGGTGTGCGTGCTAGCCGATACCGGTATTCAGGATTCTCATGAGTCCTGAGCTTGGTATACAGCGCGAAGTTCCGCGCTTGGAGCACGATCATGAACGACACGGTGTATCTCGATCCGATCTGCGACGACGATGAACGCCGGGCTCGGCTCTTCGACGGTCAGTTGTTCGTGTACTCGCCACGCCCGAGCACCCTCGCGTTCGTGGAGCACACACGCAAAATGATCGAGGACGCGTTTGCGCCACTCGACCCGCGAACGGCTCAGCACGAGATGTCGGTCGAGCAGTATGCACAGCTGCTGACGCGGCTGAAGCCGGGCTTCATCCATCATCCGGAGTCGAAGCGTCACATCCAGACCCTACTCGCGGAGCTCGGCTGCGATCTGACGAAGACCTACTTCGACGTGCCGAAACTCCGAAGCTCCACGAGTGATGGGTACCTGACGACCGGCATCGCGTATGCCTGGCACCCGCATCGCGACACCTGGTACTCGGCGCCGGCCTGCCAGATCAACTTCTGGATGCCGATTTATCCGATCACCAGCGACAACGCGATGGCGTTCCATCCGCGGTACTTCAACGAGGCCGTCTCGAATACTTCGTCGGGCTACAACTACTATCTCTGGAACCAACAGCACCGGGGCGGCCACGTAGGGGCACTTTTGAAGTCGGACCCGCGGCCGCTGCCGAAGCCGACCCAAGCCATCGACATGGACCCGCAGGTCCGCCTCGTGATCCCGCCGGGCTCGATCCTGATGTTCTCG
>DASRXR010000879.1:0-10572 GCA_035687405.1 Polyangiales bacterium | reverse complement strand
CGTCCGCGTCCTCGTAGCCGTGCACGTCCTCGTCCTCGTAGCCGTGCACGTCCTCGTCCTCGTAGCCGTGCACGTCCTCGTCCTCGTCCTCGTCCCCGCAATCGTCCCCGTCCCCGCCCCCCTTCACCGACACATTTTGCTGAGCATCGCCACAAGACGCACCAGCAGTAACTTCACTTCGTTCACCATCCGAGATTCAGCCAAGCCTTGCAGCAACAAAATGTCGAGAACCGCGCCGCACTCCATGGCTGAGCCCCGCGCAATCGCATGGAAGCGAGAGCGGTCTTTGTTTGTGGGCTTGCCTGCGCCTTCGGCGATATTCAGCGGAATCGAAATGGTTGCCCGCTTGAGTTGGTCCGCCAGCTCCGAGTGTCCTCGTGGGAGCGACTGCAGGATCTGAAAAACTAGTCCTGTGAGGCGTAGGGCACACTGATAAACGTCGAGTTTCTCGTGGTCCAGCATGACTCGCTATCGGCGCGGGGGAGAGGCAGTTGCGCGCACGGAATTCGACGAGGACGAGGACGGCTACGAGGACGCGCACGCGCACGGCTACGAGTACGTGCACGAGTACGTGCACGAGTACGAGTACGAGTACGAGTACGAGTACGTGCAGGAGTACGAGCAGTTGCTTCGGTTTCGCGCCAGAGCTACACGCGGAAACAGATGTTGCTTGTTGGTCCTGTTCGTCGGCCCAAGTCTGGGCAAACTGGTGACAGAGTGGATGCCGACGCAGGCCTCTAGCTGTACCCGAACCGATGAGTGCGGCTCGCGGCTCTTACTGCCGTGCAGCGATCGCAGCCGATTTGGTTTGGGTTCTTGGCGTTTTGCTCGCTTGTCGGCTGCGGCCTCGTCTGGTTCCTCAAGAACCATCGCGGCGGTGGGACGGACAGCATCGTGGGCGCCGGTGTCGCGACCGTGACTGCCGATGCAAACGACCCGCAAGCGACGCGCGTAAGCGACAGCATGTGGACCGCAGACGAGCCCTACTGGGGCGACATCGGCGTCACCTACGACCCGCAGGACGCGCACGTCTACGTGTTCGGCCACGGCGCGAGCTCGCTGAACCTCAAAGCGAACGTGTATCTCGCGCGGGTGGAGGCGCCACGCGCAACCGAACTCGAAGCTTACGAGTATTGGGATCAGAGTAAGAGCGCATGGACGAAGCAACGCTTCGGAAATGGGCAGAACGGCACGCTGCAGTACTCGAGCGCACAAGCGATCTTCAGCTACGCATCACACGGGCAATCGAACGCGTTCTGGAGCACCCACTACAACAGCTGGATGTTCGTGCACGGCGCCGATTGGGGTGACTCCGAGATCTACGTCTCGACTGCGCCCGAACTCGAAGGCCCCTGGAGCAAACCGCTCTCGATCGGCACGACATGCCCGACCGGCACGTGCGGCAAGCTACGCTACTGCATCGCACCGCATCCCGAGTTCGATCCGAGTGGCAAGACGCTACTCGTGACTTGGACCGACTCGAACGACGTGCACGCTGTGAAAGTGACATGGCAGTAGCGAGCAGGGCTGCTGCACCCAGCCCCGGTCGCACTGCCGCCAGCTCACTGCCAGTGCGCGAAATACGGCAACTTCGTTGCTGTCTTCGCGACCGCGTCCTTGCCATCGAGCAACTCGGCCGACGAGTCCCAACGACCCGACACGAGCTGCTTCTTTGCGCCGTCGGGCAGCGACACCTCGATCGACTCGCTGCCGGCACTCGCCGTACCCGCCTCGAGATCGATCTTCACCTCGAGTTTCGGATCCGACGCCACCGCCTTCTTCAGCTTCGCGATGTCGGCTGCCGTCGCCGTCAGGCACGGAATGCCCAAGGCCACGCAGTTGCCGAAGAAGATCTCGGCGTACGACTCACCGATCACCGCCTCGATCCCCTTCTGCCAGCGCATCAATGCCTGCGGCGCGTGCTCTCTCGACGAGCCACATCCAAAGTTGCGATCGACCAAGAGCACCTTCGCACTCTGCCGCGCCGGATCGTCGAACGAGTGTTGCTTGCCCGCCGCCTTCAGCTGCAACCGATCGTCCTCGAACGCGTGCTCGCCCAGACCGTCGAACACCACGCACTTCAAAAAGCGCGCCGGAATGATGCGATCGGTGTCGATGTCGTTACCGTCCAAGCTGATCGCCGGACCGGAGATGCGAATACGTTTGAAATCTTCCATGGTCTTGCTCCGATCCGTTCAGCTCTGAATGCCAAAGACTTCACGCGCGTCGGCGACCGAGCCGCTGACGGCTGCAGCCGCGACCATCACCGGCGACATCAACAACGTTCGACCCGTCGGCGACCCTTGGCGGCCCTTGAAGTTGCGATTCGACGACGACGCACACAACTCGCGTCCGATCAGCTTGTCCGGGTTCATCGCGAGGCACATCGAACAACCGGCCTCCCGAAACTCGAACCCGGCATCGCTGAACACCTTGTCGAAACCGGCCGCGACCAACCGATCGCGAACGTTCTGCGAACCCGGCACAACGAGCGCACGAACACCCGGTGCAACCTTCTTGCCGCTCTTCTTCAAGTGATTGACGACCTCTTCGAAGTCCGAAAACCGCCCGTTCGTGCACGAGCCGATGAACGCGACATCGATCTTCTGCCCGCGCAGCGGATCGCCCGGCGCAAAGCCCATGTACTGATACGCCTCGTCGATCAGCGGACGCTCCCCGCTCGGAAAATCCGCGGGCTGCGGCAACGACGCACCGACCGGCGTCGACTGCGCCGGCGTGATGCCCCAGGTCACCATCGGCTCGATATCCTCCGCCGCAAACTTCACGACGTCGTCGAAGTGCGCGCCGGCATCCGAACGAATCGAGTTCCAGTACTGCACCGCCTCATCCCACTTCGCACCCTTCGGCGCGAACTCGCGGCCCTTCAAGTACGCGTAGGTCGTCTCGTCGGGATTCACGTAGCCGCAGCGCGCGCCGCCTTCGATCGACATGTTGCAGACGGTCATGCGCTCTTCCATCGAGAACCGATCGAAGACCGTGCCGGCGAACTCGTAGGCGTAGCCCACGCCGCCTTGCACGCCGAGCTTGTGGATCACGTAGAGCACGACGTCCTTCGCGTATACGCCCGGCTTCAGCGTTCCATTCACTTCGATGCGCCGGACCTTGAGCTTGTCCATCGCGAGCGTCTGCGTCGCGAGCACGTCGCGCACCTGCGTCGTCCCGATGCCGAACGCGATCGCACCAAACGCGCCGTGCGTGGACGTGTGCGAGTCACCGCAGCACACGGTCGTCCCCGGCTGCGTGAGCCCGAGCTCCGGCCCGACCACGTGCACGATGCCCTGCTCGCCCTTCTTCGGCGACAAGTAGCGAATGCCGTAGTGCTCGCAGTTCTTCTCGAGCTCGACGATCATCTGCTCGGCCAGGTCGTCTTTGAAGGGGCGCAGCTGCGTGTGCGTCGGAATGATGTGATCACACGTGGCGAAAGTACGCTCGGGATAGGCCACGCCGAGGCCGCGCTCGCGCAGCATCGCGAACGCTTGCGGCGACGTCACTTCGTGCACCAAGTGCAAACCCATGAGCAGTTGGTACTGCCCCGAATCCAATTTCCGCACGGCGTGCTTTTCGAAAACCTTGTCGTAGAGGTTCTTGCCCATGTCTGTCGCCCTCACTCCTTTGCGTAACGTTCGATGCGCCCGATCAAATCGCCCGAAAATGCGTTGAACTGCTCCAAGATCTCCGGATCGATCTTGAGCCAAATCGCTTCGATCGCGCGCTCGCGCTCGGCGCGCAGCGTATCGAGGGTGGCCCTGCCTTCGTCCGTAAGCGCGTAGTCGCGCTGCCTGCCGTCGGCCGCCGAGATCGCGACGCGGATCAACCCGCGATCGAGAAGCTGGCGGATCACTTTCGAGACCGCGGCGCGGCTGCGGTCCTCGGTCTTTGCGAACATCGACGGCATGAACTGCTCGGTGGAGATCTCCTCGAGGAGGCTCCACTGTCCCACGCTCAAACCGGCCTGCACGGCGAGCTGCTCGCGCCGCTGCTCGAAGAGCTCGGTGAGCTTCGTGAGCTGCGCGATCGCAGCATGCACGATGGACAAGCGCGCCTTCTTAGCCATGAGGAATGGTTTACCATAGGCAACTATTCAGGCAAGGAAAAAGTGTCTCTTGGTAACGCGAACCGTCCCGATCTGCGGGGATTCCGCACTCAGCATGCGAGCGAAATCAATAACTTGAGTTTCCAGTGTACATACGTACAGTGGCCGGATGTCGCTGACTTCGGATGACCTCGGGCCGTTCACGATCAAGCGAACCACGCCGTTTCGGCCCGCCCGCCAGGGCGTGAGGGCCGCGGTGGAAGCCTGGCTCGCAGACCCTGGGCTCGCGCGGAACGTCGTGCTGCACGAGCAGCTGCCGCCGCAAGCTGCACGGGAGGTGCCGCTACCGGAGGGCCTAGCGCCGCAGCTGAAAGCGGCGCTGCGCGGGCGTGGGATCGAGCGGCTCTACACGCACCAGGCGGAGGCGTTCGAGCTTGCCGCTAGCGGCTGCGACGTCGTGATCGCGACGCCGACCGCGTCGGGTAAGAGCTTGTGTTACAACCTACCGGTTCTGCAGGCGCTCGCGACCGAGCGGGACGCGCGCGCGTTGTACCTGTTCCCGACAAAGGCGTTGTCGCGGGACCAAGAGATCGCGCTTCGCGCACTGATGACCGATGCCGGCCTCGAACACGGCGCGATCACCTTCGATGGCGACACGCCGTCCGACGCGCGGCGTGCAGCGCGGGATCGCAGCGCGCTGATCCTCACGAACCCGGACATGCTGCACGCGGGAATCTTGCCGCATCACGCCGGCTGGGCGCGGCTATTTGCGAACTTGCGTTACGTCGTGCTCGACGAGTTGCACACGTACCGCGGTGTCTTCGGCTCGCACCTCGCGAACGTGTTGCGGCGGCTCATGCGCGTAGCGCGGTTTCACGGCGCGGATCCCAAGTTCGTGTTCGCGTCGGCGACGATCGGCAATCCGGCCGAACATGCGTCGCGCATGCTCGGTCGGCCGGTGCAGTTGATCGGGGAGAGTGGGGCGCCGCGCGGTCCGCGTCGCGTCCTCGTCTACAACCCGCCAGTCGTGAACGCCGAGCTCGGCATTCGCGCGAGCTACATCAAGACTGCGGTGCGGCTCACGTCGGATCTCGTGAGCGCGAACGTCAGTACGTTGGTGTTCGGGCAGTCGCGCAACAACGTCGAAGTGATGTTGAAGTACCTGCGCGAGAAGCTCGTGGAGGAGAAGCGCGATCCCGAAGCGGTCTACGCTTACCGCGGTGGCTACTTGCCGGAGCAGCGGCGCGCGATCGAACGGTCGCTGCGCGATGGGACGATCCGCTGCGTGGTCGCGACCAACGCGCTCGAGCTCGGAATCGACATCGGCTCACTCGATGCGGTGGTGTGTGCGGGGTATCCGGGGTCGATCGCGGGGTTGTGGCAGCGGTTTGGCCGCGGCGGGCGGCGCGGCAACGAGAGCTTGGCGCTGCTCGTGACTTCGAGCGCGCCGCTCGATCAGTACTTCGCCGGCGCGCCGCGGATATTGCTGGACGCGGAAGCGGAGCAGGCGCGGATCGATCCCGACAACGTCGAGATCTTGGTGCAGCACTTGAAGTGCGGCGCGTTCGAGCTTCCGTTCGAAGGCGGTGAGAGCTTTGGAGACGTCGCGGCCGAGACGGTGTCCGAGGCGCTCGACTTTCTCGGGCAGCATCGGCTCGTGCACAAAGTGCAGGGCGGGGCGGGGAAGCAGGTCTATCACTGGGCGAGTGACGCCTATCCGGCGAATCACGTGTCGCTGCGATCGATCGGCTGGGACAACTTCGTGATCATCGATGTCGAGCGCGAAGTCGTGATCGGCGAGCTCGACTACCGCAGTACTCACACGATGTTGCACGAGCAGGCGATCTATCAGCACGTCGCGGAGCAGTTTCAAGTCGAACGGCTCGACTTCGACAACCACAAAGCGTTCGTACGCAAGGTCGACTCCGACTACTTCACCGATGCGATGACACACGTGCGCGTGAACGTTCTCGAGGAAGACCGGCGCGCGGACGTGGGCGTGCTTCCGATTGCGGGCGGTGAAGTGAGCGTGATCGAGAAGGTGGTCGGCTACAAAAAGATCCGCTTTCACACTCACGAAAATGTCGGCTACGGCGACGTGAATCTGCCGGAGATGCAGATGCACACGACGGCGATCTGGATGACGGTGCCGGAAGCAGTCGTTGCAGCGCAGCCGGTGACGCGGCCGGAGGTGATCGATGCGTTGCGCGGCTTCGGGCATGCGTTGCATACGATCGCAAGTGTGAGCTTGATGGTGGATCCGCGGGATCTCGGTCACACGTTGGGCGACCGCAAAGACGGAGATGCGGCTCCGAGTAAAGGCGTTGGGGGTGGTCCGGGTTTCGATCCGACGTTGTTCGTGTACGACCGAATGCCGGGCGGCGTGGGGCTAGCGCCGAGGTTGTTCGACGCGCGAGACGAGTTGCTGCGGCGAACGGTTGCGCTGTTGCATCGGTGCGCGTGTGAACACGGGTGTCCGGCGTGTGTCGGTCCATTTGCGGGAATGCCGCCGTCCGCTGGAACAGAGAAGGTGGGGCCCTCGCGACGAAAGATTGCGTTGGGTGTGCTCGCCGATCTCGGAATCACTTTGCCGCATTGAGTCGAGAGCGAGATGAATTTTAGGGAAAAGCTCGCAAGGCTCTCAGCGCCGATCACCCGAGCAAAGCAATCCGCCGTGAACGCGGACGCGAACGAACTCGCTGCGATGCTGGAACCGCGCGTCGTGCGAGACGAGCCAGAACCGGGCGAGATCGTGCGAGCGATCGAGAATCTCGCGTGTGCCACGGACAGGAAGCGCGCGGGCGTGACAGCGTGGGATCCGGCTGATGTGGCTGCAGCTCATGGCTGCGAGGGCTCGGCCGGCGAGCTTCAGGCGGTAGCTGGACAGACTGCCGTGTCCAACTCGAACATCGGTCCCGCATCGACCGAGTTGCGCGAAGGCGCAGCATTTGTGGGCGAAACTGACTCGGCTCGATCCGAACGGATCGCTCGGCTTCGCGGGCTGATCGGTGATGTTCTCGCGCGCGGCGGAGCTTGGCGGGCGCCCGAGGCCCGGCGCGGCGCCAACCTCACCTCGAGTAGTTTCTCGGGAGCGGAAGCCGCCGAGCTCGCGACCGACACCTCGCGTCCGCATAGTGTCTTAGCCGCGGCGATCGCCGCCGCTGAACGCGCGACCGCAATCGCGGTAGAGCTCGCCGGTGTCGGCGATACTCACGACTCAGCGGCGGAAACACAGGAACCCGAACAACCCGAGCGACCTGACACCGGTGCTCGTCTGCACATGCTTCGCGCTGCGATCGACGGCTGGGCTCCTGCTCGCGGCAAGCTTGCTCGCGTATTCGCGCGGCAACCGTGGGCGACTCGCGACACTCCCCACGGACCTCTGTTCCTCGTCGAACGCTGGCTCGAGCCGGGCCATCTTCACGGCAGCGCATCCGTTCACAGCGCACTTGAATGGCTCCCCGCGACGCTGGCCGCACTCGCGCTCGACCCAACGCTCGCCGAGCTCGATCTCTCCCGCATGCTGTTTCTCGATACCGAAACGACAGGACTCGCCGGCGGCGCCGGTACCGTCGCATTTCTCGTCGGCATCGCGGCGTTCCACGACGACGCACTGCTCGTCACACAACTGCTCCTACCGAACCTCGGCGGCGAAGTGCCGATGCTCATGGCGCTCACCGAACACCTCGCCGCCGCCAGCTGCATCCTGACTTATAACGGCAAGAGCTTCGACTGGCCGCTGCTGCGGACTCGCTACGTCATGAATCGGCTCGCCATCCCGCCCCTGCCGCCTCACGTCGACCTCTTGCACGCCACTCGCCGGATTTGGAAACCGCGGCTAGGCTCGGTCCGCCTGACCGACGTCGAGCGCGAGATCATGCGTTTTTCCCGTGAGGGCGACATCGATGGCGCCGAGATTCCGTCTCGCTACTTTTCGTTTCTGCGCGACGGCGGTAGTGAGTGGCTCTTGCCCGTGCTCGAGCACAACCAAAACGACGTGATCGCGCTGCCGGCGATGCTCGGAGCACTCGGCGAGCGCTTCGAACAGATCGAATGTGGCGATCACCCGCTCGACGCGCTGGCGTACGGCCGGCTCGCATTGCGCGTCGCGGACAACCCGCGCGCGGCTGCGTTCGGTCGAGCCGCGATCAAAGCGAGCGAAGGTCTGCCCGTCGAATCGGACGCGTGGTCCTTTTGTGGTGAGGTCGCACGTCGCTCGCGCGAGGCGGAAGCCGCCGTGTCTCACTACGAACAGGCGCTCGAGCTCTCGACCGAGGCCGCCCGACGGGCTGTTCTCCACGTCCTGCTCGCAAAGCTCTACGAGCACGGCTTGCGCGACATGCGCGCGGCGTATCGGCACGCGCGCTGCACCGAACCCGCCGAGGGGCCCGAGCTTCAAGGCCGCCGCCTCGGCCGATTGACTCGCAAGCTCGAGAACGCCGCGCGCACGCGTCTCGCGGCCGAATCGGTGAGAGCGCCGCGCAAATCCTCGCCGCGCAAATCTCCTGACCGCAAGCGCCGAACCGCTGCCCCACAGTTGCCATGAGCAGTGCGAAGTCACAGAGCAAATCAGAGTGGACGCTGGTCGGCGTCGATTGTGCCGTCGACGAGCAGCGCCTCGGCCTCGCGCGCGGCCGGCTCGACGCCGAAGGCAAGCTCCGGATCGAACGCGTCACGCTCGGAACCGCCGGCGAGTCCGCAGCTGCAAACGTCAGCACTTGGATCTCCGGCTCTAGCCAGTTCGTGATCGCGCTCGACGCGCCGCTCGGCTGGCCGCAGCCATTGGCTGCAAGCCTGCTCTCGCACCAAGCCGGTGAAAAGCTCGACGTCGCGCGAGACGAGCTGTCTCGCCGCCAAACCGATCGCGAGCTGCGCAAAGAGCTCGGTCGGTGGCCGCCGGAGGTCGGCAGCATCGCGCGCACGGGTTTGGCCGCGCTCGAACTCCTCGCCGAGATTCGCGGGCTCTCGGACCGGCCAGTCCCACTCGCGTGGAAGCAAGGCGCCGACTCGGGTGCGATCGAGGTGTATCCGGCAGCGACGTTGCTTGCGCGCGGGTTGTCCGGCGCGGGCTACAAAGCGAAGACGAACACAGGCCGCAAGGCGCGCGCAGATCTGCTGCAGCGCTTGGCGGCGGAGCTCACGCTCGACGTCGCCGAAGCGCTGCTGACGGAGGATCCGAATCAGTTCGACGCGCTCCTGTGCGTCCTCGCGGCCGCCGATTTTGCACGCGCGATGTGCCTCGATCCGACCGACCGAGCGCTCGCCAAACGAGAAGGCTTCATCTGGTTCCGCAGTAGCGGCCAGGCGCTCTTACCGTACGCGGACGAGTGAACCGGCTTGGCCGAACTTGATCGTGCACGTCGCCGTCGCCGTCAACGACCACGTTACGACCACGTCAACGTCAACGCGAGGCTGCGCCGGTTACGAGAGTTTTGGCGCTCCGCGGCGGCTTCGCGGTTCAACCTCCTCCCGAGTGTGTGGATGCTGCGCCCACTCTGCGTCGCAAACCCACCCACGAAAGATCGGCCCCGTAGCTCAGAGCGGTACCGACGCACTTGTGGACACAACCGTAGCGGCTAATTGATCCTTACTGCGTCATGTCGAATACGCCCTCGAACCGTCCGAGCGCGCGTCCGAGCTCTCACCCGAGCTCCCGACCCTCGTATGCGCCTCCGCCGTACGAGCCGCCCTCGCGCAGCATCAAGCCGTCGGAACCGCGAAGCCGCGCGATCTTCGCCGGCATCTGCCTGACGCTGTTCGGCGCACTAGTCTTCTCGGCATTCGTCCGCGCTTGCGAAGGCGACGAGGCCTGGGAAGAGCCGAAGCAGACAGCTCCGAAACAAGCCGCGCCCGACGACGACAACTAGCGCGGCGCTAACGCTGTTAGTCGTCGCTGCGCGCAGTCCCGGGAATCTGCAAGATGAAGTCCGGTCCAAACGCCTTCGACGGCGTCATGAACCCGGAAGGCGCCATCCCGGCCAATAACTTCTCGACCGTCGCGAGCGCCGTCAGCACCGTCAACGCGTAACCTTCGGGCGTCTGCATGCGCGAGGTGACGATCGTCCCGGCGTCGTCGCGCGCTTCGCCCCACAAGTACGATCGCCCGCGTGCGCGCTGCTCCGCAGTCGGCCCGGCTCTCCCCTTCCGCACCCGTGACTCGAGCCAGCTTTGTACTCGTGACGAACGCAGCAGCGGAGCCAACCGCCCGTTCCACTTGAGCACGTGTTTCATGATGCTCGGCAAGCCCACGAACACGTCGATGTTCGGGATGCCGGTGCTGTGATACGCCGTCGACACGTCCCCCCACGGAATCGAAATCGCCGTCGAAGGCCCGCGCCCGCGCCCGAAGTCCACCATCCGCGAACTCGCGCCCATCGGAGCTTCCGTCAGTAGACCGTTGCGCCGCACGAGGTTCGGCTTCCCCATTCCCTCGAGCGTCGACAGGGCGGTCCCGCGAGAAACTCCACCCCCGAGTGCTCGAAACCCCAGCGCGAGATGGGTCGCGCTCGGCAGTCGCC
>DASRXR010000878.1:0-3561 GCA_035687405.1 Polyangiales bacterium | reverse complement strand
GCGGCGAAGTCGCGACATGAGCCGGTGCCGAGCTCGAGTGTGCGCGATGGCGACTGCACGCCCGCCTCTTCACGTGCCTGATAGCGAAACGAGTCATGGATCGCTCGGTTCATGCGATCGAGCAGCACGAACGTCTCGATCGGTCCAGTCCGCAAGCCCAACTGCACCAGCCAACGCTCGACGTCCGCCGCGTCGCCCGGCCAGCTCGCCACGCGAAAGGGCTCGAGCACGCGCGCTTCGCTGGCTTGGTAGTCGAACGGATGCGTGACCGCGTACTGCTCTACGGAGAAGTCGAGCGGCGCGCGCTCGTATTGCTCGATGACGACCGAGCTCATGATGCGCAGCGACATCACGGGCGACGGCGAGAACGTCGCGACCGCGACCGAGTTGTCCAACGCGTCGCGATGCCAGTGCAGCGTCGCTTCCGGGCTTATCTCGAGCGTCGACGAGGCGATCCGCAAGTTGTGGCTGCCGCGCGGGCGCACGAGGATCCGATGCGGCAGCAGCGCGACTGCGGTGTCGAACCCGTACTCCGTCTCGTGATCGATGCGCAGGCGTTTCATGGGACCTCAGGCTGTTACAGCCTGAGCTTGCCCTGGATCACGTCGTCGTAAAGCTCTTCGGTCATCTCGACGTAGTTGCCGGTGTCGGGATGGCGGAAGTAGAGCGGATCTTCGACCTTGCGCGGGTCGAAGCCTTCGCTCTTGAGCTCCTGCTTCTTGAGCTTGAGCGTCGCGGTCGTGTCCATCTCGCGTCGAACGCGTACGAACAGCGGGCGCGCGTACGGCGGCAGCGATGAATCGACGTGCGTCTTGAACGTGCCGGGATCGAACTGCTGGCCCTCTTCGAGCACGACCGACGCCATGCCCGCCTTGCCCTCGGTCGCGCCGACTTGCACGCCGTACACGTTGGCTTCCTTCGCGGGCAGCCACGACGACAGCTGCTCTTGGACCTCGAACGTCGAGACGTTCTCGCCCTTCCAGCGGAACGTGTCGCCCATGCGGTCGACGAAGAACAAGCGCCGGCTGCCGTCCATGCGCAGCAAGTCGCCGGTGTTGAAGTACGCGTCGCCCTTCTTGAACACGTCGCGCAGGATCTTCTTGTTCGTCGCGTCTTGGTCTTGGTAGCCGTCGAAGCGCGCGCGGTTGCTGATCTGGCCGATCAAGACGCCGGGCTCGCCGGCCTTGCACTTGAGGCAGAAGCCCTTGGCGTCGCGGATGAAGTCTTCCTTCTCGGCGTCGAACCGCACGAGCGATCCACCGAACAGCAGCCGTCCGACCGAGCCGGGCGTGTTGTCGAAGTTGATCGTGCCGATGTTGCCTTCGGTCGAGCCGTAGAACTCGGCGACGCGCTCGATGCCGAAGCGCTTCTGGAACTGCTCCCAGATGTCCGGGCGCAAGCCGTTGCCGACGACCACGCGCACCTTGTTGTCGGCGTCGTTGTCCTTGGCCGGCGTGTTCATCAGGTAGCGGCATAGCTCGCCGATATAGATGAAGCCGGTGCACTCGTGCTTGCGGCAGTCTTCCCAGAATCGGCTCGCCGAGAACTTGCGCGCGAGCACCATGCACGCGCCCCACGTGATCACGGAGCCGGTGCAAACGCCGATGCCGTTCATGTGATAGAGCGGCAAGCAGTTGTAGATGACGTCGGTGTTGCGCGCTTCGAAGCCGAGCGCGCCGACCGCTTGGCCGTACGCGAAGACCTTTTGGTTGCGGACGCGCGCGGCCTTGGGCAAGCCGGTCGTGCCGCTCGTGTAGATGTACGCGAGCTGCTCATCGAGCCGGTTGTGCGAGGTCTCCGGCGGGTTCGCGTCGGACGCTTCACGGACCAGCTGCGAGAACGGCGGCAGCGCGGGGTACGGCGCCGACTCGGCGTCGGTGTCCACGTAGGTCGGCACGTCGATGCCGAGCTCGCCGCGGATCTGCTCGAACGTCTCCGCCACCTCCGAGCCGACCATGATCAGCTTCGGATCGCAGATCCGGAGCGAGTGCGCGAGCGGCTTGCCGGTGTTGTGCGTGTTGACCAGGCTGACGATCACGCCGAGCTTGGCTGCTCCCAAGTAATGCCACAGGAACTCGGGCCGGTTCTCCATCACCAGCGCGACGACGTCGCCCTTCTTCAAGCCCAAGCCCTTGAACGCGCTCGCGTGGCGGTTCACGTGCTTGTTGGCTTCGGCGTAGCTGAAGCGCTTGTCGCGGTAGATCAGGAACGGCCGGCCGGCGTTCTCGCCACCGGCGTGTTGCTCGAATTGGTACGCGATCGTCTCGTTGCTCGCAGGGTTCGCGAACAGAAGGCCTTTGCCCGCTCGGTAGAATCGATAGATCCGGTCGAACATCCTGCTCCTCACGCTATGTGACTCGAGCCGCTTGCTCCGCTCGTGCGAGCGGAGTGAGCGCTTTGCTTAACACCCACCCGACCGCCGGAAACCGAACTGGGGCGAGGCCGGGATGCCTTGTAACCTAAAATAGAACGTTCGCACGACAAAGGCCGGCGCGTTGACGCCCGCCGCCATTTGCCGCCAGTCGCGCCGAGCCTTTTACGGCCAATCCACCCTTTTCAGGTAAAGGAGAGCCAGGTGGCGCGCGCCGCGGCCAGCAAGGTGCCGTTTTGATCGAAAAGCGCAGTGCCAGCGAACATCTTTCGGCCCTCTTGGCCAATCTGCCAGCCCGTGACCACGTGCTCCTCGGTGCTGCGGACCGGGGCGTAGACCTCGAACGCGATCCGGCCGAGCAGGCCGGCGTTCTTGTGCTCGGCCATGAACGCAAACGCACCCGGGCAGTCGAGCGCCGCGATTACGAATGATCGCTCGACAAACCCGGTGCCGTCGCCGAATGGTGCTGGATCCCAGACGCTGGCGACCTCGCGGCGATCGGCCCAAGCGGGCGCCGGCCCGGCGAAGAGGCGCAAGCCATCGCCGGGTGGGCGGAGCTTGCCGCAACCGAAGCAGCGCGGGTGCACGCCGGCTTCACCGAAGTGCGCGGGTGAGCCAGCCTCGGCCGCGCGGGCTTCGATCAGCGTCGGCGGCGTCGGGATGTGCATGCCGAGCGGCGCGACGCGCTCGCCTTCGGCGATCAGCAGCTCGCCGTGCATCAGCGCTCGCTTGCCCTCACCCTGGTTGAGAATTTCGAGGGGCGTGTCGAGCGGAGCGGGCTTGCGAAGCGTGACCTGGGTCGTGGCCGACCCTGGTTCGGCGAGCAAGGCCGCGACGTAGCCGCCGTGGCCTATGCTGGGTGGGCCTTGGAAGCGCGTAAGGATCTGAACGCTCATGGCCAGCCCGCGCCGGGCACGTCGACCTCGACGCAGCGGATGCGCGCGTTGCCGACGACGGCGTCTTTGGGCCGGCTCGAGAAGCCTTCGAGCAAGAACAGCGTGCGACGGTCGTCGCCACCGAGCGCGCACGCGTAGCCGGCGCGACCCTTCTCACCGTTCGCAAATGCGCCAGGCGGTGCGGGCGCGTCGACCTCGGCTTGCGCGGAGATCTGCTCGCGGATCTCGCCGCCATCGGCAACGCGCAGAAAGCCACCGGCCGGCGTCGGGTTCGCGACCCACACGCAACCTTCG
>DASRXR010000877.1:0-8895 GCA_035687405.1 Polyangiales bacterium | reverse complement strand
TTTCGTCAACGCGAGGTGACTCAGCGGCAAGCCGTAGTGCTTCACGAGCGGGTGCTCCGTCAGAGGAGGTGCCGGCCGCTTCGAAGACTTCTCGTCGAGCTCACCACGCTCGTGCGGCGTTCCTTCGAGAAAAATCGTGGTGACTGCAGTCGCGACTTCCCAGCCGCGTTCTTGTGTCGCGCGATCGAGCACGCGCCGATACGCAGCCGCACCGGGCAAATACTCGACGCTCTCGAAACGCGACACGTCCATGCCGAGGCCGCGCGGATATTCCAGGAACAACTCGGGGTGCGGCTTACCAGCCGACACTCCGCCCGTTTCTTCCTCGTACAGATTTTCCGCGAGCTCTCGCCGAACTTCGGCGATCGGACACTGCACGAACGCACGGCCGAGCAGCACAGGAAAGTCGCGCACATACGTCGCGTATTCCTGTTCCAAGTGGATATGAAGCAACGACTTTGCCACGCGCCCTTGGTTGAACGCAGGCCAAGCCCAGTGCTGTTTGCGCTCCATGATCTGGAGCAGGCTTTCGCGAAATACTTCTCGATTCACGGCCCTTCAAACATAGCTGAAGCGACTCGACCGGGCCAATCCGTTGCAGGGCAGTGTGGCCGCGAGCGGCATCCCACCTACATCGGTCATGCGCTCTGAACTTCACCGTCGTCGAGTGAGGGCCCGACGCGCGCTTGCCAGTCGCTCGTTTGGAACGACCAAGCCAACCAGATCGCACGCGACAGATGATCGACGACCATGATCGACCACACCCAGAACAACGGTAGGCCGAGCACGACCGCAAACAGATAGCCGAGTGGAACGCGGAACAGCCAGTTCCCGAGGATTGCAGCCTTCAGCGGCGTCAACGTGTCGCCCGCTCCACGCAACGCGCCCGCGAGCGTGAACGACACGACCAGAAACGGCAGGCCGATGCCGAGCAACAAGATGAAAGGATCGAGCGCAGCGATGACAGCCGGGTCGTCGGTGAATAGCCTCGCCATCGGCACGCGCAGGGCGACGAACAGCGTTCCGAGCGCGAGCGAGATCACGAAACCGATCCGTGCCGAGAGCCAACCCGAACGCCGCGCGCGCTGCGCATCTCCCGCGCCGAGCGCGTGGCCGACGAGGGTCGCAGCCGCGACCGACAACCCGAGGCCGGGGATCCACGTGAACGCGAGGATGCGAACGCCGACGTTGTAGGCCGCGACGGCTTCGACGCCGTAGCGACCGAGGAAGCGGAAGTACGTCAGCATCGCCGCGGTCATCACGAAGCGCTCGCCGACGGCCGGCATCGCAAGCGCGACGGCTTCGCGACGCATCTCCGGCGCGACGTCGAGGTCGCGTAGCTGAAGATGCAGCGCAGGGTTCGAATGGCGTCGCGCCGCGGCGAGAAACAACACCACCGCCACCGCTTGCGAGATGATCGTCGCGACACCGGCGCCTTCGAGCCCGAGTCGCGGGAAGCCGAGGTTGCCGAAGATCAACAGCCAGTTCAGGCAGATCTTCAGCAGCGACACGCAGCACGCGATCAGCATCGGCACGAGCGTGTCTTTCGCCGCGCGATACGCGTGCTCGTAGCTGAGCGAGATCGCCATCAGCGGTACCGACGTCATCGTGAGTCGGAAGTACGGCACGGCGAGGTGTACGACCGACTCCTTCACGTCGAGCATGTGCAACAGCTGGCGCGGGAACAGCAGCGTAATCGAAGCGAGCACCACCGTGAGCAGGAGCGCGATGCGCAGGCACGCCGCAAATGCTCGGCGCGCTCGAAGTGGATCGCGCGCACCGAGGGCTCGGGCCATCAGCGCGACCGAGGCGGAGCCGATCGCAATCAGGCTGGCCTGAACCAGCATCAAGAACTGTGCTGCGTACCCGACGGCCGCGAGCGTCAGCGTGCCGAGCCGTCCGAGCATCAACACGTCGATCAGCGGCACGGCGTTCGCCATGATCTGTCCGACGATCACCGGCCAGGTGAGCGCGATGATCTCCGCCGCCGTCCGCTGCGGATTGCGTGCGCCGCCGAGCTCGGCCGTGTCGAGCGCTTCTGGGATCAGCGAATCGGGTTCATCACTGGAGAAAGGAGGACTCACGAACGCCCTGTCTGTACCCGATCCGAGCGGGTGCGCCAGCGGTTCGCGCGAGGACGCGTTGCGGCTACAACCGCGGCTCAGCAAGTTCAGTCAGCTGCGCAGACTTCGAACGCTGGCAAAGTACTTCACTGCGCAGTGGCGGGTTCTTCTTTGAGCGTGATGTAGGCGCGGCGCTTCAACACGCCGGCCTTCAGCTCGAAGCCGTCTCGCTTCATCCAAATGGAGCTCGACTTGAATCCCGGCTTCTTCGCCGTGACCTTGATTCGGTCAGGCATCGAGCCGAGGTTGATCGTCGCTGGCGTCGTGAGTGTCGCCTTCTCGTCGATCGTCACCGTCGCTCCGTTCGGCTGAGACACGAAGTCGACCACGTAGTCGGGCTCACCGGCGACGCTCGGGAACAGCGGCTCGGTGGTAGACGCGGCCGCGGGTTCAGCCGCTGCAGCTGCTGGCTTCACTTCGGCCGCAGGTGCGGGCGTGGGTTCTGCCGCTTTCGCCTGCGGAGCAGCGGCGGTGGGTTCGGGCGTGGGCTCAGCCTTCGGCGCGGAAGGTTCTGTTGGTTGTGGCGCTTGCGGCGCCAGCGTCGGGCTTGCCGCTGAGGGCTGCGGGGTAGGTGAGGCTGGTGCTGCGGTGTCGGTCGGTGTCTCCGGCGTGACCGCAGTCTTCTCCGGCCCGAGGCCGCGGCGGTCCGCGATCGCGATCGCGATCAGCGCGAGTACGATCACAAAGGCCCATAACTTCCAGCCGAATCGACTCGGCTTCGGTGCGGGCGGACGCGAGCTTCCGGTCGCGCCGAGGCTCGTCCGGCCTTCGTCCAAGGAGTCTCCGACATCGCCCGCCGCTCTCGGCTGCAGATCGTCGACGACCGCCGGTGCAGACTGGGGCCAACGCTCGGCTTCGCCCGGCTCGTCGTCCAGCGCCGCTTGCTTCGCGGTCGCCCCGCCGAGCGACTCGCCACGCTGGGGGAGCTCGCCGCCCGCTGCGGCAGCCGGTGGAGTCGAAGGCACGAGCTTCACTGGACTCGGAGACGCAGGTTCCGGGCTGAACGACGCGGATGCCCCGCCGCCCGCGGCTGCCAAGCGATGCTCCGGCGCAGCCGAAACGCTTCGCGCTTGAACGCCCGCTTCGGCGAGACGCGCCACGATTTCCTCGATCAGCTCGCGGCTGCCCGCTTCCAGCTTCACGAACTTCACGCCCATGCCGCTCGGCCCGTGCTCGCTCGACTCTCGCCGCAACCAGACCACGCGAGCGACGCCGCGGATTTTGGATTCGGTGTTACCGCTGTCGGTCTCGCACTCGAGCTTCAACAGCGTGCCAGCTGGCGCAGGCGCAGCCGACAAGATGAACATTCCGCCGATCGAGACATCGCTGCACGACTCGTTGGCGTACTCGAAAGTAGTGGGGCTCCGGTAGCGCGCTACCAGAGACACCACTGCTCGCATGTCCTTGCGGGACTTATTCGAACCCACAGTATTCCCTACGCGGTGCGTGGCATCCGTGATTGTTCACCACCGCCCGCGCGTGAGAAACGCGAGGCTGGGCACCCATGCGCGCAGCATAGAACCTTTTGGTTGGTCCTGAAAAGTTCAACGAGTGGGGCAAGCCTGCCGGGTTCAGCCAGCAGCCCTTAAAACGGCGCGGCCCCGAAAGCGCCTTTCCTGGGTGCGCTCGGGGCCGTAGGTCGAATCAAAGAAGTGGTGCACAGCCGGCGCACCGGAAGACGCGCATCAATTAAGCGTCAGGCTTGAGCTCGCTTGCTCTCGCGCGGGCTCGGTTCCGAATTCGCCCACGGCATGAAAGCCATCAACTTACGCTTGCGGACGAACTCTTCGAGCACCTGCCGGTGCGGATCGTCCAGGTTGAGGAAGCGCACGCCGATGCCCGACTGCATCGAAGGGCGAGATGTCGCTCTGCGCCACATGATCTCGCAGAGCGCACTGATCGCGTCTGTGTCTTCGAGTGCGAACGAGACCTGAATGCGTTGGCCTACCAGAAACGTATCTCTCGACATCTGATCGTTTGGCAGCGGAATGAACGCACCGCCGAAGCCGATGTTCCCGAACTCGACTTCCATTCGGTCGTCGATACGAGCGGGGACGTCTGCGTCGACACGCATCAAGCGACTACGTTCGTACGGCGTTTCGACGAAGTGCTCGAGGATCGCAAACACCAAGCGATCGATCGCGACCGGCTTCACGAACAAGCCGCCCGCACCGCGCTCCACCCACTGCTTGCGAGACGTGCTCGAGTCGCCCGTCGTCAGCAGCACGAGCGGGTTCTTTCCGTAACGCGCCACGATGTCGCCAAGGACGCCGCTCCCGGTCGAACCCGGCAACCCCAAGTCGGCGATCACGACGTCGGTTCGCAATTCGGCGACGCGCTGGACGGCGCGAGTCGAATCGTTTTCTTCTTCCACTCGCATGTTGCGAGCTTGCAGCGCGTCGCGGACGCTTGCGCGCACGCGAGCGTCGGGCTCGAGTAAGAGCACCGACGGACGCTTGATGAACGGTTGCAAGCTCGCGTGATGACCGATCGCATTTTTGAGGAACAGCGCGAGCAAGCCCGCTTTGCTGTTCGTCCCCGTGCGACGGAACACGTTCTTGAAATGGTTGTGCACCGTGTTCTGGCTGAGACCAAGGCGTTCAGCGATCATCGAAACGGTGCTGAGCCCCGACAGCAGCAGGAACACGACGTCGTATTCACGAGCAGTGAGCTCATAACGATCGGCAAATCGCTCGAGTTCTGATCGGAGTAGTGATGTCGTGGCGCTCACTCGATTCGATCCTTGGTGCACGCCAAAAAATGAGGTGCGATCGTATGGTATGCGTCCGGACAAATGAATCCCCCAAATTGGCTAGTACTGCATGATTTGCGTCGAGATATCAGAGAGTTACGGTGGCGCAGGGAGACGCATACACGCCCCATGACGGAACGGCGCTCGCTTTTCCCCCGGTGCCCCGCACGTGTCGTTCGACATCGTCTGCGTCACTAGCGAACCGTGGTGTCGTACCAACCCACTGAAAACACGCCGGCGAGCTAGTGAGCGAGATAATAACTAGCCGCGTTTCAAGTCGTGTCACCCCTATGGGTGACACTGATACGAATTTTGCCAGCCAACGCAAAGCTGGCTCGCACCCACAGTAGCCGAACGCTTTTCAATGGCGTGTTCACGGCGTGATTTTCAGGGCGTGCTCATGTAGTCGTCCTGTCCGCTCCTCGTAGTGCTCTCGGCTATCCCTTTCGGCCCATTCGACCACTGCGCCACTTCGCGTAACGCGAAGCGCGAGCCCGATGCAAAAAATCGTGCCGTGTCGAGAGATTGAACACGAGATTCGTGCGCTGCCGCACTGGAGTTGAAGGCTCTCCGCGATTGCTTGCAGCTGATGGCTGCGGCGAGTCGTTGTATCGAGTCTCGACCGACCGGAAAGGGTGCCGCGAGCCGCCAGCTTGTGCGCAGTCGGGCCGCGTGGTAGCGCTCGTTCTACAGTTGAGACCCTCGTTCTGATATATGGAACACAGCGCAGCCACGGTCGAGAAGGCCATCGACGTTCTCTTTCACCTGCATGACCGGCGTGAGCCCTGGGGCGTGAGCGACCTCGGCCGCGCGCTGAATCTGCCGAAGAGCAGCGTGCATCGCTTGCTCGTATCGCTACGCCGGCGCGGCCTCGTCGAAAGTGACGAGCGCGGCCGCTATCGGCCCGGTATTGCGCTTTTGGCGCTCGGACTCGGTGTGCTCGAGCGCGAGCCGCTCGTCGCTGCGGCACGGACAGTGCTCGAAGAAGCCGCGGCTCAACTCGATGAAACGTTCTTCTTGGTCGCAGCGCGCGCGGGGAAGCTCACCGTGCTCGACAAGGTCGAAGGGACGGGCTTCTTGCGTGCAGCACCGCGTGTCGGTGTGGCCGTGCCGGCGCGCCTGACGGCCGTCGGAAAGTTGTATCTAGCCCACGCGCCGGATGCTCTCGTCGGCGCGGACGCGACTGAGTCGCAGAGCACCGAGCGGCTAGAGCGAGACATCGCGCTCGTGCGTCGGCGCGGCTATGCCGAGAACCTGGGCGAGTGGATCGAAGGTTTGGCCGTGTTTGCCGCCCCGGTCTTCGCCCACGGCCGCATGATCGGCGCGATCGCAACTGCGTTGCCGACGCAACGGCTCGCGCGCGTGGACAAGAAGGTCGTGATCGAACAGGTGATTCGCGCAGCAGAGCGCGCGGGCGATCGGCTGGCCGGCAAACAACTGTAGAGCCTCAGCCCTTACCCGCGACCAACATCATCGACGCATTGCCGAGCGCGAGGTCCTTGCCTTCTTCGCTCTTCACTTTGCTCTCGGCGTGCACGATGCGCTTGCCCATGTGCACGACGCGCGACTCGCAGATCGCAAGCCCGCTCGAGATCGGACGCAAGTATTTGATGTGCAAGTCGACCGTGGACATCGCGCCCTTGGTTTCCCGGATGACCGAGTATTCGTCGGTCATCAGCATCGCCTGCGTGATGCCCGCGTCGATCAACGTCGCGAGAATTCCGCCGTGCAGCACGCCGTTCGGGTTGTGCAGCTCGGGCCGCAGTCGAATCTGACACTTCGAAAACCCAGGACCACAATCGAGGACTTCGAATCCCACCAAGTTGAAGAACGGAAAATCCTTCGCGAACTCGAGCAGCTTGGACTTTAGTTTTTCAGGATCGCGGCCGGACATGCGTGGGGCATACCACAAGTCCGCCCGTGTTAGGCCGGGCGGACCCGCTCGGGATGCGTGTACAGGTTGAACGCGTCGCCTCGGGCGAAGCCTGCGAGTGTCACTCCCAATGCATCCGCAGTGTCGATCGCGAGCGACGTCGGCGCCGACACCGAGACCACCACTGCCATGCGAGCCGCCGCGGCTTTTTGAATGATCTCGAAGCTCGTCCGACCGCTCACGGCGAGCACTTGAGCCACCGCGCGATCGGCCGTCAGCAGCTCCGCGAAGAGCAGCTTGCCGACCACCTTGTCGACCGCGTTGTGCCGGCCCACGTCCTCGCCCGACGCGAGTTCCTCGCCGTCGGCCGACAGCGCGAGTGCGCCGTGCATTGCGCCGGTGCGCGCAAACGAGCGCTGCGCACGCGCCAACCGCTCGACGCTGGCCGCCACCGCTTCGCTGCTGATCGTGCCCGTGTTCGGAACGCGGCCCAGCCTCCCGATCAAGTCGTCGATGCGCTCGCGACCGCAGACGCCGCACGCCGAGCTCACGATCGTACCGCGCCGTTCGGTCACGCGTTCGGGGGCGAGCACCGTTCCCGGACCAGGCGCGACGTCGACGAGGTTGCCGTAGCCGGCGTCCGTCGGCCGGCCGCAGTGCGCGATCTTTCCGAGATCGGCGAGGCCTTGGATGATGCCTTCGCTGTACAAGAAGCCGGCCGTGAGAACGTGGTCGTCGCCCGGCGTGCGCATGATCGTCGCGAACGTGTCGCCGGCCAGGCGAATCTCGAGCGGCTCTTCCACCGCAATCTCGTCGGTGCTCGCCGCTGACGGCTGCGATTCCGAGACGCGTCGCCGCTCCAGGCTGCGGAGCACGATACGTTGGCGGTCTGCGGACTTGGGTTCACTCATGGCACGGCGTCGAGTTCTACGGCGGGTTCCCCACTATAGCGCTCAAACCGTGCCGTGCTTTTTCTAGTACCCCCAGTAGCGCCGTGCCGTCTTCACGACGAGCTCGAGCTTCTGCCACTGGTCTTCCTCGCTCACGAGATTACCCGTGAGCGTCGATGCGAACCCGCACTGCGGTGATAGCGCGAGCCGCGCAGGGTCGAGCAGGCGGCTCGCTTCGTCGAGCTCGCGGAGCAGCTGGTCCTCGGTTTCCAGCTTCGCCGCCTTCGAGCTCACTAAACCGAGCACGACGACCGAATCCCCGGGCGGCACGTAGCGCAGCGCGGAATAGTCGCCCATGCGCTGCTTGTCCTCCCACTCGATCAAGAACGAGTCGTAGGGCAACGCGAACATCGATTCCGCGACTTTGTCGAGCGCACCCTCCGCGACGTGCCGCGATTGGTTGTTGCCGCGACACACGTGCATGCCGGTTCGAACGTGCTTCGGGACATCCGCGATCACTTCGCGGTCTGCCCACAGCGCAAGCTCGAGGGTTTCCTTCCACGAGAAACCGTTGCGCTCGAATCGCGCGCACCAATCGGGGTCGCACAAGAACGGGTAGACCGGGAAGTCCAGCTGCACGTAACGGCAGCCCGCCGCGATCGCGTCCGCGATCATGCGCTTCTCGATCGCGACGACGTGCTCGACGAGCTCGCGGTGCGAGCCGTACGCGTGCCCGTTGATCTCCGCTTTGTAGTTGCCGGGTAGGGCGAGAAACGATCCGGCCGGGAACGTGAGCTTGTACGCGTGGTCGGTGAGGCCCGACAGAAAGCTCGCCTCGCGCGCGGCGGGACTATCGATCTGCTGCAAGCGGTCCGTGACGTACTGCATGTTCCACTCGATCACGGTTCCGTCGGCAGCTTTGAACCTCGCCTTCGCAACCTCGCTCGAAAAACCGGTGATGCCGTCGAAGAGCGAGTTCAAAAACATGTAGCGGCGAAACTCGCCGTCGGTGACCACGTCGAGGCCGAGGTCGACCTGACGCTTCACCACGCGGCGGATCTCTTCTTCCGCGATCGCGTAGAGCGCGTCCAAGCCGCGCGAGCGTTCGGCGGCTTCGATCGCGACGTGCCCTGGCGCATACACGGCTTGATTGGCGGCGATCAATGCCTGCGAGCGTTTGAGACTGCCGACCTGTTCGGCGCGAGGAATGAGTGTGCGGCTCATGATTTTTCTTTGCTCGGGGTTCGTTCGGGAGGT
>DASRXR010000876.1:0-3412 GCA_035687405.1 Polyangiales bacterium | reverse complement strand
GGTGCTTGCTTTGGCTCGCGGTGGAGGCTTCACATGGGTGCAAAGCGAGACTGGATGTTGGTGGGCTGTAGTGCCCTCTTCGCGTTAGTCGGGTGTTCGGACAGCGATAAGCCGACCGAGAACGACTACGATAGCGTCGCGCAGGCGCTCGGTGGAGTGACTGCTACGGACGACGGGGGTGGTGAAATCGGGACGATGATCGACGTGAGCACGATCGCGACCGGCTCACCGCGAATCGGGATCGATCTGACCGCGTCGGGCTCGTTCAGCGGCACACGCCTGGGCTTGACCTACGACTACGACGTGGCCTGCGCCGATGCCGCGGGAGCGCCGATCGACCCGTGCTCGAGCGCGAGTGACTCGGCCGCAGTCAACGTGAAGTGGTCGGGCGAGCTCGATACTGCCGTGTTGTCAGGTTCAGTGACACGGACCGGCATGATCAAAGTGTCGAATTTGAAGAGCGGAACAGTCACGATCGCGGGCGAAGGCAGCCTGACTGTCGACGCCCACTTCGACGCGCTCTTGCGTGACGCCACGCGCGACTATCACCTCAGCTATGACGCCGACTATCGAGACCTCCTGGTGCAACGCGCGCCGGCAAAGGTGCTCGGCGGCAGCATCCACTACACGCTCGATGTCGAGCGTAAGGCGACGAACGGTGACCGCGAGTCGAGCGCGAACTTTTCGATCGATGCCGAGCTGACCTTCGACGCCAATGGCGGCGCGAAGTTGACGCTCGACGGCGATCACTCGTATGTGGTGAACACCGGCACGGGCGTAGTCGCGAACGCGAACGCTGACACAAAGACCTGATCGATCGAGACAGAACCGACAGCGCATGGCCGCGCTCGCAACTACCAGCGAGGGCGGCCAATGCGTTTAAATGGCTGGTTGAGTGTATTCGCCAGCTGCGCCGTTTCTGGTGAGCACGGCGCACCCAGTCGACGCAAAAAGCACCCCGGTGCGAAGTCCTGGTGCTTGCCCGACTTCGTCCCCTTGCCAGTTCCCGATCGCCGGTATACGTCTGTGTATACCAACCTCGACTTGGGTCGAAACCGAGGTTCTCTGCGAAGGCTCCCAGCCTCGCAAGACGGCGCGAGCGGCGCGCATTTTCACACGGAGAGACGATGTTCAATCTGGAACCGACCGAAGAGCAGCAGCTCATGGTGCAGACGGCCCGCGAGTTGGCGAAGAACGAAATGGATCCGAAGGCGCACGAGGCCGATGAAGCCGCGCGCACGCCTGAGGGCTTTCTCGCAAAGTCGTGGGAGCTCGGCATCGCCTGTCCGGCGATTCCGGAGCAATACGACGGCGCGTCGATGGAACGGTCCGCCTTGACCGGCGCGCTGATCCTCGAAGAACTCGGAGCCGGCGACTTGTCGATGGCGCTCGGGCTCTTGGCGCCGGCAAGCGTCGCCTACCCCGTGCTCGACTACGGCACCGAAGCACAGAAGGACAAGTACTTGCGCGCCTGCACGGCCGCCGAGTTTCCGAAGCTGACGGCTGCGCTGCTCGAGCCCGACTACGACTTCGATCCGACCGCGCTCCGCACGGTAGTGACGAAGGATGCGAAGGGTTACGTCTTGAACGGCAAGAAGTGCCGCGTGCCGAACGGTGGCTTGGCCGACACGTATTTGGTCTACGCGCGTGAAGGTTCAGGCGAAGGCTTCGGTGCCGTGTCCGCGTTCTTCGTTCCGAAGAGCACGGCGGGTGTGACTGTCAGTGCCAAGGAAAAGAACCTCGGCTTGAACGCACTCGACTCGGTCGAGCTGACATTCGAGAACGTCCACCTCCCGCCCGATGCTCGCCTCGGTGGCGACAAGGGCTGCGACTTCGAGCGCATCATGAGTTACTCGCGCATCGCGCTCTCAGCGCTCGCACTCGGCGTTGCGCGCCGCGCGTACGAACACTCCGTGGACTACGCGAAGGAACGCAAGACGTGGGGCCAGCCGATCGCCACGCGTCAATCGGTCGCATTTTCGGTCGCCGACATGCGGATGGAGCTCGACGGTGCACGCTTGTTGGTGTGGGAAGCCGCGTGGCAGCTCGACAAGGGCAACGCGGCGACGAAAGAGTCGTACCTCGCCAAACTGATCACCGACGAGATGGTTTTGAAGGTGACCGACGAAGCGGTGATGATCATGGGCGGGCATGGCTTCATCCGCGAAAATCCGGTCGAGCGCTGGTTGCGTGACGGGCGCGGCTTTGCCGTGTTCGAAGGCCTGGCGATGGTGTGAGCTCAGCCACTGACAACACGGTAGGAGAATTCCGATGATCGATTTCGAACATCACGAGATGTTGAGGAACCTGGCCGGGGCGGTGGAACAGATCGCCAAGGACCACATGCGTCCGTTCACGCGTGAAGTGGACGAGCACGAGCACAGCAACCCCGACCAGTACGTCAAGACGATGTACGAGGTGCTGAAGCTGAGTGGCGGCGCGATGAGCTCGCCGGTCATGGGTGCGAAAGAGCAAGGCGAGAAGAAGCGCCGCACCGGGAACGTGACTTCGGTCGTGTTCATCGAGAAGCTGGCGTGGGGCGACTGCGGCATGTACTTGGCGACGCCGATGCCGCTGCTCGGTGGCGCCGCGGTCGGTGCGGCCGGTACGCCCGAGCAGAAGAAGCAGTTCCTGAAGCGCTTCCAAGAAGGCGATCCGAAGTGGGCCGCGATGGCGATCACGGAGCCAGGTTCGGGTTCGGACTCCGGTTCGATCCAGACCACGGCCGAGCTCGATGGTGACCAATGGGTCATCAACGGCGAGAAGATCTTCGTCACCGCGGGTAAGCGCGCGGTCGAAGACTCCGAAGGTTTCGTCGTGGTGTGGGCGACTGTCGATCGCAAAGCGGGTCGCGCCGGCATCAAGCCGTTTTTGGTCGACCACCACACGCCCGGCATGAAGGTCGTGAAGCTCGAGAAGAAGCACGGCATTCGGTGTTCGGACACCGCTGCGATCGTGTTCGACAACTGCCGCATTCCGAAGGAGAACCTACTCGGTTCGGCCGACGTGAAGCCGACCGGTGATTCGACCGGCTTCAAAGGCGCGATGGCGACGTTCGATGCGACGCGGCCGCCAGTGGCCGCGAGTGCGGTCGGCGTCGGTCGCGCTTCGCTCGAGTACACGCAGGAGTACTTGGACAAGCAGGGCGTGAAGCCGCGTTATGGCGTCGCGCGCAACAAGCTCACGGCAGTCGAGCGTGACTTGATGTTGATGGAAGCGAAGGTCAAAGCGTCGTGGTTGTTGACGCTGAAGGCTGCGTGGATGAGTGACATGGGTGAGCCCAACAATCTCGAGGCTTCGATTTGCAAGTGGAAAGCTGGCCGCGACATGGTGTAGCCGAAGATCCGGCGCGCCACGACCAGCTTCTGAATGTTCTGCGTACCTTCGTTGATGTCGCCGATCTTGCTGTCAA
>DASRXR010000875.1:0-19917 GCA_035687405.1 Polyangiales bacterium | reverse complement strand
TCGGCTGGTTCTTCGGCCGAATGGGCTGCTTCGTCGTCCACGACCATCCCGGCCGGATCACCGACTTCTTCTTGGCCGTCGACAACTACCAGTACGGCAACTTGATGGTCGCGCCTCGCCACGATCTCGGGCTGTACGAAGTGCTTTGGTCAGCCGCCGTGATCATCCTGTTCTGGCAGCTGGATAAAAAGCCGCGGCCGCACGGGTTTTACACCGGCCTGATCACGGTCCTCTACGCGCCGTTCCGGTTCGCGCTCGACTTCTTGCGCGAAGCGGACGCGAAGTACCTCGGCCTCACGCCGGGGCACTACTCGTCGCTCATCGCGCTGGGGCTCGGCGCCGTCGTCCTCTGGCGCGCCTACAATCGCCCGGTCACGCAGCTGCCAGCGGCACTCGTCGCGGAGCCGGCCGGGACGGCGCCGCCCGACCCAGCCCCGACGACTACGCCACGCGGGCCGAAAGCGTCTCGCAAGAAGGCGCGCAGCTAAGCGACATCCACCAGGTTCAGTCCTGGCGCGCTGTCGTCGCGTCGGTGCTCGCTCGCCGGCCGCGCTTGCGCCCGCGCTTCGGCGGTTCGGGCTCCGGCGCCGGTTCGGGTGCGAGCTCGGAGACTCCGATCTCACGACCGGCAAAGCTCGCGTCGAGCTCGGAGTTCAGGCTGAAGCACTCGTTTCTGCGGATGAACCCGTCGAGAAACGGCGCCATGACCCGCTGCTGCGTTCGATATTCGCCGAGCGCCGCGTCTTTCGTCTTGAGCTCGGCATCGCTCAAGGTCAGGCAGCTGCGCGTCTGATGGCGAACCGGAAAGTCCTTCGGATACCCGAACCTCGCATCGCGCTGGCTGCGCGAGGTGGTGCTGCCATCCCCATCGAACGGCCACTGGTCGTAGTGGATCACGAACGCAAACATGCGTGGCCACGGAGGCTCGCGCTTGCGCATGTAGTCGCTGACCGAGAGCAACGTGAACAGGCCGACGGCGCGGTGGTCTGGATGTTGGTCGAGCGGGTCGGTGAACAGGACGAGCGTGGGACGAACCTTTTGCAGGTATCCGACGAGGAGCTCGCGAAGGTCGTGGCCCGAGTACGACTCCCCGCGGTCCTTGAGGCCGGGGTAGGGCGGGGCTTCGCGCTGTGTCGTCAGAGACCGGCCGGGATTCACGTGTGGCCAGTGCGCAGCCAGTAGCGGCAGGAGGCCGCCGTCGGGAAAGCCGAGGACCTCGAGTCGGATTCGTCCGGCACCGAGGAGGTGGGCCGCGGATTCCGCTTCGCGAATGCGTCGCTCGCCGTAGCGCAGGAACTCCCACGGTTGCGGCTGGGCTTTGTGCGTGCGGAGCTGGACGGCCTCGACGTAACCGTCGCCCGCCGTGACGATCACCGAGGAGACCGTGCCACCTTGCGCGAGCACTCGCTGCGCGACGCCTCCAGCCCCGAGGGTCTCATCGTCCGGATGGGGCGCGATGACCAGCAACCGTTCGCGTCGCCCGACCTGAAGCGGCTCGTACGGCGGATTCGCGCGCGAGTGCGGTTGAGGCTGCAGCTGGGAGCGGAATGCCGGCTGCGAGGATGCTGGCTTGGCGTCGGTGGATTGGCCGTCGCCGGGGACGACCTCGGTGGACTTCGCGTCGGTGGGCTTCGCGTCCGATTGTGGTACCTCCGCCTGCGCCGAGACCGCGCCCGTGCCCGACAGCCCAGCGCAGAGGAGCAGCGCACTGCCGAGCAGTCTGCGCATTCTGCCGGCCGGACTATGCGTTCGCGTCTGGTCAGTCAACCTGACGGACATGGTAAGCCCGGCATCGCTTCAGAGTCTGGAAACCTCTCACCGGTCGCCGGTCAAAACGGTCCCCCTGACATTGCAGTCATGGGAACGCGAGTGCCACGTCACGAGGACCGCGCTATCTTGCCGGGCTGTGCGTGCCCCCGCCTCGATGCTGAGTCTTGCTCCGGGAGAACGCGCGGAGCACGTCGTCACGCGTGTGGCACGCCGTCTCCGATCCCTCGACGTGTTCCGAGGGATCACCGTGCTCGGCATGATCCTCGTGAACGCATCCGACCTCGGCGGCGACGCATACCCGTGGCTGCGCCACGCGGAGTGGAACGGCCTCGGCATCGCGGACCTGGTCTTCCCGAGCTTCCTCTTCATCGTCGGCGCCGCGATGGGCCTCTCGCTTCGCGTCGAGCCGCCTCCGCCTCGCGCCGACGCGGGCTCGATCTCCCACTCGCGTGCCACCTACCTGCGGATCCTCCGTCGCACGTTGATCCTCTTCGGGCTCGGCTTGATCGCAAACTGGGCGCACTCCGGGAACTTCGAAGGAATGCGCATCATGGGCGTCTTGCAGCGCATCGCCCTCTGTTACGGATTCGTCGCGATCGTTCTGATGCGTGTGCCGCGCACCGGCCAATATGTCATCGCGGGCTCGGTGTTGTTCGCGTACTGGGCCGCGCTCGCGTTCATCGCCGTACCGGCTGGCTCGGACGCGACCGTGTTCTCGATGAACTTGCCGAGCTACGTCGATCGCATGCTGCTCGGCGACGCGCACTTGCTGCGCGCCGAGCCGTACGCCTCGCAGTTCGATCCGGAAGGGCTCCTCAGCACACTGCCCGCGAGCGTCAACGTGCTTGCGGGTGCGTTTTGTGCGCGCTGGCTGATCGAACAACCCGTCGGTAGTCGCACGAGCTTGCGATTGACGTTCGGTGGCGCAGCCATCGCACTGATCGGCCTTGGCTGGGGTGCAGTCTTCCCGATCAACAAGTCTTTGTGGACGAGCTCGTTTGTGCTGGTCTCGAGCGGGCTCGCCGCGGTGGGCCTCGCGCTCTGTCACGAAGTCGTCGACGTTCGCAGCGCGGGTCGCTGGCTGAAGCTCTGCGAGATTCTCGGCCTCAACGCGATCGCGGCTTATCTGCTCTCGAGCTTGATCGACATCGGTGCGACCGAAGTCGCAGTGCCGCTCTTCGCCGATGAAAACACGCCGTACGTCTGGCTACGCGAACACGTCTTGAACGCGATTCCCGCGCCGGATGCGAGCTTGCTCTTCGCGGTCGCGGAGCTGCTGCTGGTCTGGGCGGTGATGTACGCGCTGTATCGGCGCTCGTGGTTTCTGAAGATCTGACCGCGCCGCAAAAACGAAAACGCGACGTGCCGCTTTCGCAGCACATCGCGCTGTTTGGGTTCGCACGTGCAGACGTGCACTCAGGCGTGAGTGATCAGCCGGTCGTCAGGCGCTTGGTCTGACGATCCTCGAACTCGCGGATCGTCTCGCCGGTGTAGATCTGACGCGGGCGGTGGATGCGGTCACCGTCCGGGTCACGCCGCTGCTCCATCCAATGCGCGATCCAACCCGGCAGACGGCCGAGCAAGAACATGACCGTGAACATCTCGGTCGGGATGCCCATCGCGCGGTAGATGATGCCGCTGTAGAAGTCGACGTTCGGGTACAGCTTGCGCTTGACGAAGTACTCGTCCTTGAGCGCGTGCTCTTCGATCTTCTTCGCGAGGTCGAGAAGTGGATCGTGAATGCCGAGCTCGGCAAACAAGCGATCGGCCGACTTCTTGAGCAGCGTCGCGCGCGGATCGAAATTCTTGTAGACGCGATGACCGAAGCCCATCAAGCGGATCTTCGACTCGCCCTTCTTCACCTGGTCGAGGAACTTCGCGTAGTTCCCGCCTTCGGCTTGAATGGCGTCGAGCATCTCGATCACGCTCTGGTTCGCGCCGCCGTGTTTCGGGCCCCACAAGCCGCAGATTGCAGCCGTCAGGGACGCGAACAAGTTCGCACCACTCGAGCCGACCATACGCATCGTCGACGTCGAGCAATTCTGCTCGTGATCGGCGTGCAGAATCAGCAGCATGTTCAATGCGTCTTCGACGACCGGGTTGACCTCGTACTCCTCGGCCGGAACCGCGAACATCATCCGCAGGAAATTGCCGGGCCACGACAAGTCGTTGCGCGGGTACACGAACGGCTGACCCACGCTCTTCTTGTACGCAAACGCAGCGAGTGTCTTCGCCTTGGCGAGGATGCGCAGGATGTTGAGATCGAGCGTTTCCTCGGTCTCTTTGTAGAACGTCGAGAGCGACGACACCATCGCTGACATCACCGCCATCGGGTGCGCACCCGGCGGATAGCCCTCGTAGAACTTCTTCATGTCCTCGTGAATCAGCGTGTGCCGATTCATCTTCTCGCGGAACGTCTTCAACTGCTCGGGCGAGGGGCGAGCACCGTAAATCAACAGGTAACAGACCTCGGTGAAACGCGCGCGCTCCGCAACCTGTTCGATCGGATAGCCGCGGTAACGCAAGATGCCCTTGTCACCATCGATGAAGGTGATCGAGCTTGTACAAGAGCCTGTGTTGCCGTAGCCGGGGTCGAGTGTGATCAACCCGGTCTGCTTGAGCAGATCCTTGATGACCAGACCCTTCTCTTTTTCGGAGCCCTCGACGACCGGCAATTCGTACTCTTTGCCTTCGAAATTGATCTTCGCTGTGCTCATGGCTTGGACGATATCATGATGTAGGGTGAACTACGCCAGTGGTGATTAGAACGACTGGGTTTCCATAGCGTATCGAGAGCGCAACGACTTTCAACGCACCCCAATGGGCTAGTGTTTCAGTAGACCCAAAACGTTGAGCATCGCCACACGCGACGGTCACTCCTTCGGGAATGGAACCTGCGGTGGTTTGGTGTGTGGGAAGCCCGCCGGTAAGCCGGCGTTCGGCGGGGTCGGTGCATCGGCGACGAGTACGATCGCGTCGAGCAGTTCGGGGTGTGTCTCGACGGGCTGCTCGCGCTTGAGCTCGGCGAGCATCGCGTCGATCGCAGCCTCGCGCTGCTCTCGCCACAAGCGCATGCGAATCCGCTCGTCGGCATCTTTCACGGTCTCGGAATGCGCAGCACGCAGCCCGGTGACACGCACGATCGAATAACCGGCGTCGGTCTTTATGATACCACTCGTATCACCGACTGTCTTGAGCGCGAACGCAGCCTTCGTCAGTAGTGGGTCGACGTTCGAGCCTTCCTCGTCGGGTTTGCCCTTCACGTCGAAGTAGCGCAGGTCGCCGCCGCGGAGCTTGCTCACGTCGTCCGAGCTTCGCAGCCGCGCGAGCTCGCGGAAGCTGCGCATGTCGGCCGCCGTCGCTTGCTCCAGCATCGCTTTCGCATCGGCCTCGCTCGGAAGTTGAATCAGACTCGCCCGCCGCATCTCGGGGCGAACGAACTCCTCGATGTGCTCGTCGTAGTATTTCTTGACTGCGTCGGCCGAGACGCTCTGCGGCGTGACTCGCGTGTCGATCTCCTGCTTCAGCATCGCTTGCACGGAGTTCTGCTTCACCGAGTTCGCGACGCTCGTGTTCTTGTCGTAGCCGCGGCGAGCTGCTTCGGCGGCGAGCAGCTCGAAGCGCAAGCTGCGATCGAGCAGCCCCTTCAAGGTCGCTTGATCGAGGAAGCGCTGCTGCGTGAACGTGCCCGCGGCCGCGACGGCGTCCTCGAGCTCGCCGACCGTGATCTTGCCGCTGCCGCTACCAGCCGCACCATCGAACGTAGTGACGACTTGACTGCGATGGGCGAGCTCCGCCTCGGAGTACTTTTTCTCCGGCTGCGGCGGTGCTGCGAGCAGCCGCGGCGTCGTGCCGAGACTATCCGCGTGCGGCGCTTCGGGGGCCGCAGGAGCAGACGTCTTCGCGGGCGGCGGCTCTGCAAATGCGATCGGCGTCGCGGCCATGAGTGCGCCGACGAAGAGTCGCGAAAGGACGCGCTTGTGCATGAGGGGATCCCTTTCATGCACGAGCGACCGGGTCAAGTCTCGGGTGGCTCAGCTACCGATGCCGTAGGAGGCCGACAGGCCGAACGTGAACTGCAACAATCCGAACGCGGCTTCGAGCTTGATCGCGAGCTTGTCCATCGGTTGGTAGCGGAGCGCGAGCGCGGGGATCATCAACGCTGCGGCTACCGGCGGCACGCGCTTTTCCACGACGTGGTAGTGCGCGCCCTCTTCGTTGTAGGCGTTCGTCGCCAGACCGGTCGTGGTCGGCTCGCAATAACTCGGGTCCGGAATGCCGGCGCCGACGCACGGTTGGTACTCACCGCTCAGATCTTTGTACGCCTCGGTGCGCTTCAACTCGCCGACCACGACGCCGAGCTCGATGCCGACGCCGTACTCGAACGACAGGGTGCGCGAGATCTCGGACGACCAGAGCAACATGCCGCGCGCGTGCACGAACCCGAGGCTGCTGTCCAGGTACTCGGTATCGAGCTCGGGATCACCGTTCGCGCGAAACGGACCGTCGAAGCCGTAGCCCGCGTAGCCGATGCCGAGCACCCAGCTGAAGCCGTCCGTGGGATTGCGATGCGTGATCGTCGCTCCGAACGACGCGTTGAACACCGACGGGGACGCCGCGAGAAACAGCTTCAGCATGAACGACGGGACGATGACGCCCTCGATGTACGGACCGACCCACCAGGTCGGCGTCACGCCGCTGGCGGCTGCAGCCGCGTCGGGCTTTGCGTCGGCCGCTTCGGGCGCAGTGGCCTCCGCGTCTGCCGCATCGCCGACGTCCGCCGAGTCCTCTGCGGGGCTCTCGCTCTCTTCGTCTTCGTCCTGCGCGAAGCTCGAGGTCGAGACGCCCATCCAAGCCACGATGACCACGGTGACAAAGACGCTCAAAAGCCAAACGACACGCCGCATCTTCCAACCTCCGGCGCGTCTACTTCCCACGACGCGCACGCAAGCAACTTGCTCTCGTCGGAGCACTAGTCGCGTTCGGCTGCGGTGTAAAGCAGCGTGGGTCGTGCAGCATGAGGAGCGGTCGCTCGCAGACGCGAGCGATCACCACTCATGAACCGGGTCAGATATTTATGCGAGCGCGCAGGCCGCGACGCACGGACGAGCCGCTAACCGACCACGTCTCGTAGTGTCACGAGCGCGATAACTCCGAGTAGAAACAACAACCCGACTGCGTGTACCGCCGCTTCGATCCGCTCGTTGGGACGGCGACGCGTGATGACCTCGTAGCCGAGGAACACGAGCCGGCCTCCATCCAGCGCAGGGAACGGGAGCAGGTTGAAGTATCCGAGTGCGACCGAAATCGCGATCAGGATCCCGACGAACGGGTAGATGCCCTTCTCGGCCTGTTGGGCGACCAACTTGCCCATTCCGACCGGACCGGTGATGCCTTCGGTCGAACGACGCTTGATCAGGTCGACCATGCCTTCGATGTTTCGAACCGTCAGCGTCCACGGGAGGGTGACCGCAAGCGTCGTCGCTTCACCGATGGGCAGCGCCCGCGTGCGCGTCTCGAACTTGGGAGTCACGCCGATCACTCCCTTGCCACCGTTGTTGCGCGGAACGATCGTGACCGGAGGCAATGCTTTGCCATCGCGCTGCAGGACGTAAGTGGTCGCCTGGCCCGCGCGTGGGAGCGTCACGTCGATGAGCTCGCGCACGTTGCGGATCGGTTTGCCGTTGGCCTCGAGGATCACGTCGCCGGCCTTCAGGCCGGCCTTGTCTGCGGGGGTCCCCGCTTCGACACTCGAGACGACCATCGGTTCGGTCGGCACTTCATCGCGCCAGCCGCTGAGAGCGAGCGCGAAGATCATCACGGACGCGGCCAAGTAGTTGGCGAGCGGGCCGCCGAAGATCGTGAGCACGCGAGCGAGGATGCTCTTGTTCGGATACAGCTCGGGATCGTTCGGATCGATCTCTTCCGCGGGGTTCATGCCCGCGATCATCACGTAGGCGAGGAACGGGATCGCGCACAACTGAAAGACTGTCGGACTTCCTTTCGGTTGATACTTCGCCAGCACCGGGCCGAGCCCGATGCTGAAACGAGTGACGCGGATGCCGAACGCGCGCGCCATGAGGTAATGCCCCGCTTCGTGAACGATCACCAGAAGCGAGATGCCAAAGATCGCGACGAGGACTTGCAGCATGTGTAGGTTCTGGCCGCGGCGTGGGCCTCGCCAGAACGACTGAGCATATCGTGCCGAGTCCCGCTCGGCCACCCAGGCGTTTCTATGGTGCGGGCTGAGCTACACTGGCGACGTGGTGCACCTTGGTCGCGGCCCGAGACGCGTGTTACCGGCGATTTTCGGGGCAATCGCAGCTTCACTCGTGCTCGTGTGGCAGGTTGGCGCCGAGCCTGTCCTTCACGAGTACGTGCCCAATGTCGATCCACGCGAGGCTCAGCCGGCCGGCGTCGCTAGCGGCGGCGGCCCGCTGGGCGCCGAATCCGGGCCTTCGGCAAGTGTCGCTGCTAGCGGCGAGGCGGCTGAAGAAGGTGCGGCGCCCGCGTACGACGCCACGGCGGGCGATGGCTCCCCGGGCGAACCGCCGGGCCGGCGCTCGCCGAGCTTTCGGCCCGATCGGCTCACCGAGCTGTCTTCCGGCCTCGACTACTACGAAGTGTTCACGCCCTCGATCGCGCCGTTCAAACGCGTGACCGCTTTGGGGCTCATTCAACTCGATGTCGATCGTAAGACACCTGTACTCGCCGCGCGCGACAATCCTCGGACGGTGGTTCGGGTCGAGGGCGAACACGCGAGGCCGCCCGATGCGCGGCCTCGCGACCGATTCAGCGGCGACGTGAAGGTCGATTTTCGATCGGGACCGCTCGTCCCGCTGCCTTCAGTCTCACCCGAGTCGCGGATCCTGACACTGCGATCGACGCCGCCGGTGCCGCTCCGGGTAGAGCGCGACGCCGACGACAACTACGCGGTGCGCTTGCTTGCGACCGTTCCGAATGTCCCGGTACGCGTGGAGTTCACGACCGATGCGCCGCGCAGCTATTTCGGCGCGGAGATTCCCGATGCGCGCGTGAACGTGCTCGAGTCCGAGGTTGCGCGCCTCGAGCACAGCATCGAGACCCGCGCGCTCGCGATGGCGAAACGGCTGAAGCTCTCGAAGTCGAGCGACCTACGCACCGCGCTCGCGACGCTCACGAGTTACTTCCGTGCGTTCGAGGAGTCGTCGGTGCCGCCCGAGAATACGGGCGACCTGTACCTCGACCTCGTGCGGTCTCAGAAGGGAATCTGCCGGCATCGTGCGTACGGGTTCGTCGTGACGGCGCAAGCGCTCGGCATTCCCGCGCGCTTCGTTCAGAACGAGGCGCACTCGTGGGTCGAGGTCAAACTGCCGCGGGTCGGCTTCATGCGGATCGACCTCGGCGGAGCTGCGAACGGCCTTACGGCGCACAATGCCTCGGACGCTCCGAGTTATGTGCCGGCGCAACCCGATACGCTTCCGCAACCTGCTAGTTACCGGCGTAGCTATGCGCGGGCTGCTGCGCGCGCCCGCGGGACGCGACCCTCGACCGATAGCTTGACCGGTCGCTGGTTGAATCCGGATTCGGTGCAGCAGAACGAAACTTCGGGAAACAGTGAACGCGCAAAACAGGCTGGAGGGGAGCCGGGGGAGGACGGCGACGCTGCGGAGTCGAGCAATGGCGAACGCGTGACGCCGGAGGGTCGCAGCGAGGGGCGGCGGCAGCCTCGGAAGGCGCTCGCGATTCAACTGCAGGAACGCTCGGCTTCGGTGTTGCGCGGCGGCGAGGTGTCGCTCACGGGACGCGTAGAGGATGCAGCGTCTCAAGGCGTGGCGGGTGTACGGGTGGAGGTTTGGATCAGCGCACAGCGGCGTGACGAGCGAATGCTGCTCGGCGTGTGCGTCACGGATGCGACGGGAGCTTTCCACGCCGCGCTTGGTGTGCCGCCCGACCTGCAGGTCGGCGACTATCGTCTGCTGGTGTTAACGCCAGGCGACTCCCGGCATGCCGCAGCCATCGCGCCCTGAGGCAGTCTTGCAGGTGAATGTCAGGCGTCTCGACCGCAGCAATTCCTGTTGTATGCTCCGCCGACATGCGACTCGCCCTGTGCCAGATCGACACGACTGTCGGTGATCTCGAGGGCAACCGGTCGCTCATCTTGGCCAGCGCACGGGACGCACACGCGCAAGGCGGAGACCTCGCAGTGTTTTGCGAGCTCGCGATCACGGGTTACCCGCCGCGTGATCTCGTCGAGCGGCCGGCGTTCGTCGATGCGGGTTTGCGCGCGCTCGACCAGCTCGCGCGCGAGTTGCCGCCCGCGCTGGCGGTGCTCGTGGGCTTCGTCGACCGGCGTGTGGTTGGGCAGAAGGTCACGCTCTACAACGCGGCGGCGCTGCTGCGCGACGGCAGCGTTCAGCAGGTCTTTCACAAGCGCTTGTTACCGACGTACGACGTGTTCGACGAGGCGCGCTACTTCGAAGAGGGGCACTTGCCGCTGGTGTTCGAGCATCAGGGTGTTCGCTGTGGCGTGACGATCTGTGAGGACGCTTGGAACGACGGCGAGGGTCCGCTCCGCCGGCTCTACGCGAAGAATCCGGTCGCGGATTGCGTGGCGAGTGGTGCGGAGTTGCTGATCAACGTCGGCGCTTCACCGTTTACGCTTCAGAAGCGGCTGGGTCGCGCAGACATGCTGGCGGACATCGCGGAGCACTACGGAAAGCCGGTCGCCTTCGTGAACGCGCTCGGTGGCAACGACGACTTGGTGTTCGAAGGTGCTTCGGCGATGTTCAATCCGGACGGCACGTTGTGCGCGCGTGCGGCGAGTTTTGCTCCGGATCTGCTCGTGGTCGAGCTCGGGCAGCTCGGGCCGGTGCGCGATGCGCCGGTGACCGAATCCGAAGCGGCGCTCGAAGCGTTGACGCTCGGCACGCGCGACTACGCTCACAAGTGCGGCTTCAAGTCGGCAGTCGTGGGCTTGTCGGGTGGGCTCGATAGCTCGCTCGTCGCGGCGATCGCGGCGCGTGCACTCGGGCCGGAGAACGTGCTCGGTGTCTCGATGCCGACGCGTTATTCGTCGCAAGCCAGTCGCATCGATGCGGAGGCGGTCGCGAATGCGCTCGGGATTCAGTTCCGCGTGATCGACGTCGATCCGATCTTTGCGACGTACATCTCGCAGCTCGGGCCGGCGCTCAATGCACTGGCGCCGGCGAAGCCCGAGGAGACGACGTTCGAGAACGTACAAGCGCGGATTCGTGGCAACACGCTGATGGCGATCTCGAATCGCTGTGGGCACCTGTTGTTGACGACAGGCAACAAGAGCGAGCTCGCGGTTGGGTACTGCACGTTGTACGGCGACATGGCGGGTGGGCTCGCGGTGATCAGTGACGTGCCGAAGACGTTTGCGTACAAGATCGCGCGCGACGCCAATCGCAAGGCCGGGAAGTCGGTGATTCCGGAGAGCGTGTTCACGCGTGCTCCGAGCGCAGAGCTGCGCGAGAACCAGTTCGACCAGGACAGCTTGCCGGCGTACGAGCTGCTCGATGCGATCATCGAGCGGTTCGTCGAGCAGGGCGAGTCGATGCAGGGGATCGTCGCCCAAGGGTTTGCAGCGGATGTCGTCGCGCGCGTGATCTCGATGCTCGGCGTGAACGAGTACAAGCGGCGGCAGTTGCCGCCTGGCTTGATCATCACGAGTAAAGCGTTCGGGCCGGGGCGGCGTTATCCGATCGCGCAGCGGTTTCGCGGCTAGCGCGGCAGCGGCTCATTCGCCGAGGTCTTTGCGGATCGCTGCCGTTCGCGTGCGGATGGTCGTCAGTAACGACTGATAGGCCTTTTCGAAGTCGGCGTTCGAGACTTCTTTGCGCTCGTCTTCGTAGACGTGCGACTTGATCTGGTCGTAGTACTTCTCGGCGAGCGTATCGAGCTTCTCGTCGTCGAAGATCTTCGCGGTGTCGCGAATCACGTTCGTGTAGGTCGCCTTGCACGTCGCGCTCTCGAGGCAGCGGCGGAACATCTGGCCGGACGACTCGCGCGCGGTCGGTGCGTTGTGATCCGGGTTGTCCTCGTACCAAGAGATCTCGAAGATCGAGATGTGAGGCCGGTTGGTGTACAGGAACGGCTTGAGCGAGAGGTCCATGCCCCACGGGAGAAACACGAACTTGCCCGTGGCTGGATCGTCATAGATGCGAAAGTTGTTCGGATAGAAGAACGTGTACGAGTACATGTCCCACTGATCGACTGCGGCTTCCATCGCGGAGAAACGCAGGAAGTGGGCCGTGTCGAGTGAGCCGTCGATGTCCGATAGATAGGTGTCGGGGTTCGTGGAGTCGTTCAGCGCGAGGAAGAGCTTCGTCAGGTCCGAGCGGTCATTCTTTGCCTCGTTGGTCTCGAGGTCGAAGAGCATCTCGTGCGCGTATTCGAAGTCGGATTCGCCTTCTTCGTAGAGGTTCCCGGCGTCGCTAGTGAACCAGCGGCGCAAGAACGTCTTGTCTTCGGTTTCGATGTTCGCGTAGACGCCGAAGTAGTCGCCGTTCACGTAGACGAGCGCGCTGTTTGCGCGCGGCGCCGGGAGCTTCCCTGCGCGAAACATGTGGAACGCGAGGCGTTCAGCGAGGAACGAAGCGTCCTCGACCAGATTATTCAGGGTGAGGCGGCGGAGGCCGTGGAATTCTTGTTTGTCGACGAACTCGTCGAACTTGATCTTGAAGGCCGCTTTTTGGTCGAGCGAGCGCTTCGTCGCTTCGCCTTTGATGCGGATCCCGATGCTGCTGATGGTTTCGCCGTTGTAGTGGAGCGTGCCCGTGACATAGCTGTCAGGGTCGGCGTTCAGCGCGGTGATGCTCGCCGCGGGCAGGTCGATGTCGAAGCGCGGGAGCTTGTCGGGGTCGAAGAGCTCGGCACTCGGATCGCTCGCGGTGCCGCCGCTACCAGCGCCAGTGCTCGCTGCGCCGCCTGTGCCACCGGTCGCGCCGCTGCCCGCTGCGCTCCCGCCGGTGCCACCGCCGCCGCTCCTGCCGCCGTTGGCTGCAGTGCCGGCCTTGCCGCCGGTGCCGCTCGCGCTCGAGCCGGCGCCAGCTTCGCCGCTTTGTGAGCCGGCGGAGTTTCCACCTTTGCCTGCGTTGCCGTGGCTGCTGCCGGAGTGGCCCGCGTCAGTCTCCGAGCTGGAGTCGTCATCACCGCAGCCTCCAGCGCCGGGCACGGCTAGCGCGAGGAACAGAGCAAGGTACCTCAGTCTAAGCATCGACTACGTGTGACATGTCAGGGGTGGTGCCGCAAATCTGTGATGGCTTCGAGCTGGCAGTGAATGGCTTGGAATCGTGAGGTTATGAGCTCTGGGTCAGTCGCAAATCGAACAGTCGAGAGCGCTCATTTGGCTCCGCGATCGACGAGGTAAAAGCCGGCTTGGCCAGCCTGCGCGCAGGTTTGGACGGTCCAGCGTTGCGTTCCCGGCTCGATCCGAATCGCGAGCGCGGGGCCCTCGCCTAGATGTGCGAGGTCCGCCGCCGCTAGCTGCAAGCGTTGCTCGCCGTCGATGAAGAAGGTGGTCGGACCCCAGGCTGCGAGCTCCAGGAGTTGCCGGCGCGGCTCGGTTGCGATCTCGGATCGGCGAAACGTTGCGCAACCGTCGACCAGGAACGGACGCGCGTCGACGTATGCGCGACCGCCTGCGAGAGGCTGTGTCTGGATCGGCTGTTTGGATCGCGACTCGATCACCCAGCCTGAGAAGAAGTGCGGGTCGCCACGTTGGATCCGAAACAGCAGGTGCCGACCGCGATGGAGTAGCTGGGCTCGCGGGTCGTTTGCGAGGCGGCGTTCGAGCTCCGGATGACCCCCGACCGAAAATGCCAGGTATTCGCTCTGGAGCACTTCGGAGATGGCGTTCGGTACGTCCGGGATCGCGCCGGCCAATACGTCGCTCCAGACTGCGTGGCGCATCGGATCGCCGACGGCCATGAAGACGGGATCGTAGACGTTGAGGTAGCGCGAGTGCGGGGCGTGGAACGCGTAGAGTTCTGCGTCGTCCCAGTTTGCGGCGACGTTGGCTCCGACTGGCAGTTGCCGGGCGAGTTGCTCGAGCTCCCGACGAAGGGTCGGGTCGAAGCTACCCGCCATGCGCCAGTTGATGAATGCGATCGTGAGCGCGTTCGCGCAGCTGAGCGCTGCGACGACGCCGAGCACCGCCGAGCGGGGAAGGGTGCGTCCACTGAAGAGGTGGACTCGATCCGTGAGGGCGCCGCGCGCGGCGAGCTCGAAACTGCAGGCGAGTGCAGCAAACGGGATCGCCAACGTCGCGAACCGCCCCATCTGCAGAAATAACGCTCCAAATGCCAACGCCGCAATCCAGCAGAACGAAGCCATGCGGCGCGCGAGGTGGCTGGGCTCTGCGCGATCGCTCGTGGGCCTTGCCGCTGTCGCTGCGAGTGCGAGCAAGCCGAGCCAGAACAGACCGTCCAGCTGCAATAACCCGGTGAGCGTGTGCGGTTGAAACTCGCCGCCGACGTCCAGGCGATCCTTGAGGCGGAAGAACTCGACGTTCTGCACCCAGAAGACGCTGAGGTTGTGCGGGAACTGGGGATGCAGCAGGACGCCGATTGTGATTCCGCCCGCGACCGCCGCTAGCAGCTGCCACTCCCAGCGGCGCTCCGATCCACGTTGCCAGGCGACGAACAAGAGCGCGAGTCCGAGCAGGCTGTGAAAGGCGGTGTGTGCGAACGAGAACGCGACCGTGAGCATCGTGGCGACGATGTAGCGGCGCTCGGCCAGCGCCCAGACGATCCAGATCGCGAGCAAGAGCGAGAGCAGCTCCGGGCGCAGTCGAATCGCACGCAACATGAAGCTGCCGCTGCCGAAGACCAAGATCGGGATCAGGAAACCCAATCGCCCGAGGGCGCGTGTTCCGAGCTCCCAGAGCGAAAGGGCAATCGCAGCACACAAGAGGGCGAGCGCGAGCTTGCCTCCGAGCTCCGCATCCCCAAGTTTTACGAAGGGAACGAGCAAAACGTGGAAGAGGAGCTCTTTGTCTCCGTACGCGTGGCCCAGCGTGCTGAAGCGGGCCCACTCGAGATGGTCCACGAAGCCGTGTGCCGCGATCGTGCGCGCAAGCGCGAGGTGAAGGTAGGAGTCCGCGTCGAAGAGGCGCGAAGGCCGCGTGAAAAACACTCCGAACCCGGCGAGGAGTGCGGCCGCTCGCAGCAGCAGGGCGAGAGTTGGCGGTAGACGCGCGGGTGCAGCATCGCGTCGCGTGGACTGGACCGCATCCCCTACAGTTCCCTGCAGCATTGCTGGAGGTTAGTAGTCTAACACTCTGCGAGCGGCAGGCGCGATCAGGATCGCCGGCTAGGCTGACTAGTGCCGGCCGAGATCCTGACTCGTCAGGTGCAGCGTGAACGGCACGTTTTCACTCTCACCTTCGACGTCGAGACTGGTGCCGGGCCCCGGCTCTTCGCCCGGTCGGCAAGGCTTGTCGGCCGCACACAAAGTCAGATCGATCGTCACGGGCTCCCGGGTCGTGTCGATATCCACCACGCCGAACACGAAGTTGTCGTCATCTCGAGCCAGGATCTCGTCGGTTTGGTTCGACGGGGCGGATGCGCGCGTCTTCGACAACGGCGTCGGCAGAAACTCGTAAAACGCGTAGCCGTCGCGCACGAACCGAAACACCGCCGACCAGTGTTGATCGCCACTCAAGAACAACACGTTGCCGATCTGCTCGTTCGCGATGTACCCCAGCAGGTCCTCGCGCTCGGTCGTGAACGCGACCCAGGCGTCGTCGCGCGTCATCGACCAGTCGTTCCAAATCACCGGCGACACGATCACCTTCAGCTTTGCAGGCTCGCACGTGAGCCAGTCGACGAGATCTTCCTTCTGGCGCACACCGAGCATGGTCTTGTGCTCGTCGTCGGGCACTCCATTCGACGATCGCTCGCTCCGCACGTCGAGCACGAAGAACGAGACGTCGCCCGAACGAAACGTGTAGTACAGGGCGTCGCTGCGATACGGCTCGGGGTTGTGCTCCTGGACGTACAGCTCGTAGGCAGCGCGCGCTGGTGCGTAGCGATCGCTCTTGCCTTTCCAGTAGTTGTCTTCGATCTCGTGGTCATCCCAGATCATGAAGGCCGGAACGTTTTGCAACATCGGACGCAGATACTTGATGTTCCAGTTCCGCCGGTAGAACGCGGAGTAACTATCGCGGGTCGGATCCGCCATGTCGGCGTAGACCTGATCGCCGATGAACAACATGAAGTCCGGACGCACCTCGCCGACTTGTCGAAAAATCGTCTGTGGACCTGACCCCGTGATGTCCGCGCCGATGACCACGCGCGTGCGCGTCGGCTCTCCATCCGGTGCGAGCGTGTGAAACTCGCCTTGCGCCGCCGGTGGCTCATCGCGTTGTAGACTCGGAGCGCGAAGCGACACCGAGTAGTCGTAGCTGGTGCGCGGCGCGAGGCCCGACACACGCACACTCGCGGTGAAGTCGTTGGCAGCTGTGAGCTGCGGGCCGGTGACCTCGATCTTGGACGGCGATTCCACGCTCTCGCCGTGCGGCCAAACCTGCACGTGCCAGATCGCGGGACTCTCTGAACGCACCCAAACTTTGACGCCGTCCGCGGCGACGCCGCCGAGGATCGGCCCCTGGGTCAAGCGAGGCGCGTACACCACGAGTTGCGCATCCGCATCCGTGAGCGGCGGAGCCTGTACGACATGATTCGGGGCGGAAGCATCGCGCCCGTTGGCGCTGCGCGGACCCGGTGCGACTTCGAACGCACGCTGCCGCCGGTACCTTAGACAGCGCGCGGGTTGCACTTCGAGCGTCGGATCGCTCGGCAGCTCCGGCGCGGGCGCATCGGCGTCCGATGGCGCGGTGACTGGTGGGAGAGCGGCAGGGACGCCATCAGAATCGTGGGACAGTTGACAACTACTGCTCATGCAGACGAGCGCGGCCGACGTCCACAGCGTGTATGAGCGCATGCGGGCTCCCCCAGAGTGCGGCGCACGAGGACCGATCGTGCGCGTTCAAGCAGCGACAACAGCGTAGCGCGTCCGTAGTCGCTTCAAAGCCCCGGCTCGGGAATGTGCCGGCATGTTTCCATACCCGTTGCATTTGCGCCTAGCTGCTGTTGGCTCCACATCTGCGGGGTGACCCAACCTGCGCGCGACGCGTTTCCCGTACGGTCTCAAACCGACTGCATTGCGCTCATCGGCGACGTTCACTCCGCGTGGACTCCCGACGACACGCTGTTTTTCAACGCAAGTCAGTACCCACTGTTGTTGGTCACGGGCGATCTGGGCGGAAGTCGAGCGCGAGACGGCCTGACGGTCGCGCGTTCGATGGCAGCGCTCACGCGCCGCACGATCGTCATGCCGGGCAACAACGACGTGCGAGAGTACGCGAAGATCGCTGCCGAGCTCACCTACCGGCACGCGCGCCAGGAGCTACTCGGCGGCACGCCCGGGCAAGGACCACGCACTTGTGGCTACAGCACGCACGTGCTGAAGCTGGGCGCGCTCGAGCTCAGCATCCTCGCGGGGCGGCCGTTTGCGATGGGCGGCTGCGAGTTATCGTTTCCGGACGAGCTCGAGCGTAATTTCGGCGTCGCGTCACTCGAAGCTTCGGCTGAACGACTGTGCGCGCTGGTGGACGAGGCCACGACGGAACACCTCGTGTTCTTCGGGCACAACGGGCCATTTGGGCTCGGCAGCGATCCCGCTGCACCGTGGGGCCGCGACTTCGATCCGGCGGCAGGTGATTGGGGCGACCAGGATTTGCGTGAAGCGATCGACTACGCGGTCGCTCACGGGCGCAAGGTGCTGGCCGTGTTGGCGGGCCATATGCATTGGTCATTGCGCAGCGGTGGCCAGCGCCGCTGGCAGCTGCAGAAGGACGGGATCCTGTACGTAAACGCCGCGCGTGTGCCACGTGTATTTCCCCACGAAGGTACACTCGTGCACCAGCACGTCGCGCTCAGCTTCGAGGAAGACGGGGCGCGTGCCGAAGAGGTCTTGATCCCCGCCTCTCGGCTCTCGATGGCCCCGGAATGAGCGCTCAGTCGCCGGACGCGTAGTCCGAGCTCGCGTGGTACGCCTCGCCTTCGAGCAACTCCTCGAGATGTTTGTCCGAGATGCCGAGTCGCTTCGCGAGCGCATGTACGACCGACTGCTCGCGCGCATCGAGCTGCCCGTCTACTTCGGCAGCTGCAATCGCGAGCTTCACTGCGAGCTCGGCGTCGGTCGCATCCCAATACAAAGCCGACGCGACCGCATCGAGCCGCGATTCCGTTCCCTCGCCGGCGCGCGCTTGCTCGAACTCCTGAAGCATGGTTTCGAGCACCGTGCTGCTGATCATGTTGTCGGTCAGCGTTCTCAGCGCGCCCCGCAACACGTCGCGCTCTCGGTCTCCGATATCCGAGTTCGCCCCGATCACGAGGTACATCGCTTCTGCGAAAGGCCGAACGCGGCGCGCGAGCTCGAGCTCTTCGGGTTTCCAGGGCCGCGCAGCTGCGGGCGGCGGGGGCCGGCTCGTGAGCATCCCCCGGCGCAGCAAGGTGGTGCGCAACCGTTCGATTTGAGGACTGCTCATGGGTCGGTCTCCTTGAGACCTTTAGTGTGACCGATGTTCGATGTCCGGTTGTTTTCGGACCGCGCCCGTGCGTGGAGGAGCCGAGCCACCGCGACCGCTCCGCCGAGTCGTCGCGCGGCGCGACCCTTGAGCGTGGTCGGTTCTAGCGTGATGCCGCGCTGCTCGACGATTTCCTCCAAATTATGGGCGTCGGTCCCGAACACTGAACGGTAAGCACCCTTCAAGACGACTTCGGGAAGGCGCCGGCCGGTGAGTCGCGCGAGTTGCTCGAGTGCGCGTTGGTTCCAGGCCGCAAGGATCGGCGCTCGGCCGCAGCGTTTCAAGAACTCGGCCCACGCGGTTGCGAACCCATCGCCGCCATGCGCAGCAGCAAAGTCGGCTTCGGTGAGACCCATGTGATGAAGATGCACGGCATCGAGCGTCCCAGACCCCGGGAGTGTGAACCTCTCGAACTGCCCCCCGGTGCCGAGCGCGAGCGCGACGAAGTAGACGAAATTGCGCGAGGGGTGGACGTGATCATCCGTAGGCCTCGAGGACTCGCCGCACACTACGACGAGTCGCTGGAAGTCCTCGACCAACGCGTGCGGCACCCTGCGCTCCGCGGGTGGCCGTCGCCGTTTGCGAGTGCGGGATTGCGCGCCTCCGCGCCCGACGTACGTCAGCTGCTGGTCGATCATCGCGTCGAACGCCGCGATCAGCTGAGGAAAGCCCGGAGTCTCCGGCTCGAGGATGCAGAGCGCTTCGACGATCGCTTCGATGGTCGAGACGTAGTCGTGCTGCGGTTCGCGCCGCAGGCGGTAGCGCCCGGGCGCAGTTGGCAGAAACCGGTAGTGCGGCATGTCCTGAAGCCAGCGCTTCTCGCGGTACAGCGTGCGCACGGTGTGCCAGGTGCCGTCGAGCACGACGAGCGCGCGCGGGCGGTCGTGTGCCGGTAGCTCGCGCAGATCGCGAGCGTCGCTCGACGGGTAGAGCAGTGCGGCGTCCGCCGGAATCCACTCCGGCCGCTCGGTTTCCCGCGTACCGGCGTTCCAAGCCACTTCGACGCGCGCGTTCGCGAGGCCGAGGCTCGCGAAGCGCGCGGTCCCGATCGGGTGCGATCGCTCGCGCGGATGCTGGAGCACGACCACGGGCGTTCGATTCTCCACGCGCGGCATCGAGCTGCAGATGCAGGTGATCTGGGGCTTATGGCAGCGGTAGCAGACTGCGCGCGGAACGAACGACGACACCGGCGCGCAGTATACGAATCGCGAGCCCGATCCAGAAACTGCTTGTCCAGGGCGAACACCTTTACGATGATGATCATGCAGCGCGCTGCATGCCTCTATCGAAACGAGGATTGGACATGCCCAAAGGCGAACAGAAGAAGAAGACCGACAACAAGCCCAAGCTGACGGTGAAGGAAAAGAAGGCCAAGAAGAAAGAAAAGACCGCGAAGTAAGCGGCCGCGGGCTTAGCGTCGGGGGTACGGCCTGCCGGCGGCAGGCGCCTGCACTGGGGAGGGCCCATGAGCAGGCTGCCGCCGTCGGCGGCCGGAATCCTCGATCGCCCCGGCTCACTTACCCACCCCGCTCAGAGATCGATCGCTGTCA
>DASRXR010000874.1:0-9931 GCA_035687405.1 Polyangiales bacterium | reverse complement strand
CACGTCTTCGGTCCACTCGTCCAAAATGTTGGGGGCGTACAGGCGACCGATCGGATTGCCCGACAGCGTGTCTTGAAGCGAACGGGCCAGCTCTCCGAACAAACAGCTCCCGAGCAGATCTCCAAAGCCAGCGCGCGCTGCGTTGCTCGCGAGCTCCGCGACCAGCCTCACTTCCCGAAACGGGTCACTGCGGTCCTCACACCCGGGCAACCCGTCCGGACCCGCTTCGCCACACGCGAGATACTGCGCCGCGAGCTCGCGCGTGAGGACGGGTTTCGCAGAGCTCCAACCCATTGGATCTGCATCATCGCGGGCAAGCCACGGCTCCCTCGGAGCAACGCGCGCAGCACCCCATGGATGCGGCGCATCGCGCAGATGAATCGCGCCCGCCGCCCACTGCAGGTTCACCGGCTCGCGCGTCTTGAAGGTCTTTGGATCCAACACCATGAACGCTGGGAGATCGCCGCCGTACAACATTACCCAGCGCGACAGTGGCTCGACCCAACTGACGGACATCTGTGCGACCTGATCGAACTCCGGTTCGGACCATTCCAACGCATCACTTTTCGCGTCGACGAGATGTGCTTTGGTCCCGTAGATGGGCTTCGCATCACTCTCTCGTTCGGACCACGCCGGGTTACCGTCGTCGTCGTAGCCGGCGAAGAAGCGTGGACGCCATTCGACTTTCTCGGGCTCACCGCGCAACTCCTCGAGCGGCACGTACAGCAAGAACGGCAACGCCTGCACGCCACCCGACTCGACGAAGCTGTTGCGTCCCCAGATCAGCAGCGTGTGATAGCCCGGTCGATAGTCATTCTTCTCGGGATGTTTCGGATCGAAGTACGCGACGGTCCGAGCGGTCGCATTCAAGAATCGATTCGTCGGGAACTGCGCGATCGTCGCGTAGTCTGCCGGGCGATCGGGCCAGATCGCGGCTGCGACGTACACGATGCTTGCGAGTGCGCGCTTCGGATCATCGCGATACCAAGGCGGCGAGACACGGCCGCGTGGCGTGTCGACTTCGAATGGCGCGGTTGCCATGCACACACCGCGTTTCGCCGGCGCGCACTCGGAACCGGGCAAACAGTCTGCTGAGTCTCTGCAGTAGTCGGGTGGAGCGTCGGGCGCCGTCTCGAGCAGGCGCCCGCACTCACCGAGCGGCAGTCCGCGATAGCCGCGATCACTCGAACATTGCATGCCGTCAGGACACTCCGACGAAGCGGAGCACAGCACCGGATCGAAGCGCAGGAACAAGCCGAACAGTTTGTCGCCGTCGCTGAACGCAGCCGTCGGAGTGCGGAGGCCGCTCAAGTCCAATGCCGGAGCGTCGCGGTGGGCATTCGGAAACAAGCGAGCGCGCCGCCATGAGGCCACATCGTCCGAGCGCTCGCGGGTATAGCTGAGGAGATCGCAGTTCTCGGCGCCACCTTCCGCCCCTGAAGTAGGAGCACCCGGTCGGAACGAGGCGGGCCGCTTTGCCGGTAGCATTGCTACCAAATCATTGTGAGGTCTGGGTGGATACTGACAGCCCTCGACTGGACTGGCCCAGGTATCCCCAAACAGCACAGTCAACGCCGTATCGCTGCTAGCGCGCGCGGTGAATCCCAGGTCAGTGCCCCACACTCCAGCATTCTGGTTGTGGGGGCCAACCAAACTGCAAACGGCCCAGCTGCGGGAGTCAACCTCGCTGGGCCAGCGTCCATGCGTTTGGCGCACAGCATTCAAATCACGTGAGTCGCGTACGCAGCTCACTGCTTTGAAGCCGAAAAAACAGCCGATCGCGATCGCCAAGAGCAGCGCGGTCCGGGAGACACGCGCACTCGTGGCGAGCCAGTACTGCGCTCCCATGCACGCGCAATAACATCGAGTGACGCTCGATCAGCGTGCCTAGCAAATAATTCGACAATTAAAAATCTTAGACTTACCAATCTTGCGCCATTACTAAACGCTATGAGTCGTGATCAAGCCGCGACAGTCAACGCGGAGCCAGATGACTCAGCTCGTTTACCCTCCCGCGCTTGACCTAATGTGCCAGCCCGAATAAAGAACGATTGTTCGTTTTTTATGCCGAAGTTATCTCAGACAGCCTTAGAAGACCGCAGGCAGCACATCTTGGCGGCGGCGGCGCGCTGTTTCGAGCGCGAGGGGTTTCACCGCACCACGATTGCGGACGTACGACGCGAAGCCAAAGTCAGCACCGGCGCGGTCTACACCTATTTTCCAAACAAGGAATCCATCATCCAAGCCATGTTGGAAGACGCCCAAGCGGCACGGCGTGCGGTGCTGCGTCAATCCGTGCGCGGCCCCGACGGTGCAGTACCAGCGATGCACGTGTTGTTGCAGTGGGTTGCCAGCGTCTTCACGCCCGAAGGGCTTCACGTCGCTCGGGTCGACATGAACCTTTGGTCCGAATCGGTACGCAATCCTGCGGTCGCTCGGCTGGCGAAGGCAGCCGTTCGCGAGGCGACACGCGCAGTGACCGATGTGATCAGCGCGCAAGCGTCGAACGTGCAGCTGCCGCGCGGTGTCGACTCGAACGATGTCGCGGCGATCCTCGTGAGCATTCTGCTCGGGCTCGAGGTTCAGGCGGCGGTGGGGATCCGCCTCGAGCCGAGCGCGGTCGTCAAAGCGCTGCTGGCACTGCTCGCGGCAAAGAATCCGCCAGAGCTAGACCGCGACAAAGCTCTGCGCGCGAGGAAACGTTTCCGCACGCACGTCAAATCACCTAGGAGTGCCCGATGATTTCGGACTCGGACTATCTGCGCTACGACGCAGTGGGACTGGCTGAGCTCGTGCGGCGTCGCGAAGTGAGCGCACGCGAAGTGCTCGCCGCCGCGATCGCTCGGTCGGAAGCCGTAAACGCGCGCCTCAACGCGATCGTGATTCCGATGATCGAGATCGCGGTTGCGCGCGCAGAAACTGCGCTCGAGGGACCGCTCGCCGGCGTGCCGTTTCTGATCAAGGACCTGTTCCAAGACTACGCGGGCGTGCTCGCCACGTCCGGCTGCGCGGCGTGGCGGCGTGCGGGCTTCGTGCCGGCGGAACACTCAGAGATCGTGAAGCGCTGGCTCGCCGCGGGAGTCGTGGTCTTCGGGCGCACGAATACGCCCGAGTTCGGAGCGAAAGGCATCACTGAACCCGAGGCTTGGGGCCCCACTCGCAATCCGTGGCAGCTCGATCATTCGCCGGGCGGGTCGAGTGGTGGCAGCGCGGCTGCAGTCGCGGCCGGGATCGTCCCGATGGCGGGTGCGAGTGATGGCGGCGGCTCCATCCGCATTCCGGCTGCGTCGACTGGGTTGTTTGGTTTGAAGCCGGGGCGCGCGCGCACGCCGAGTGGCCCCGAGTTCGGTGAGGTCATGCATGGCGCGGCCGTGAACCACGTCATCTCGCGCAGCGTTCGGGACAGCGCGTGCATGTTGGATGCGTCGCACGGGCCGGAGTTGGGTTCGGGGGTCAAGATCGCCCCGCCTTCGCGTCCCTACTTCGAGGAACTCCGTCGCGATCCAGGTCGCTTGCGGATCGCGTTCAGCGCGCAGTCACCCATCGGCATGCCGGTCGACTCGGCCGCCGTGACTGCACTCGAGCGCACGGCGAAGTTGCTTGCGGGCCTCGGACACGAGCTCGTGTCCGACGTGCCGGACATTCACGGAATTGAACTCGCGCACGACTTCCTGAACGTGTGGTTCGCGCACCTTGCGCTTCACGTGAAGAACAGCCGGCGGATGTTTTCGTGCAGCGATGCAGAGTTCGAGCTCGATTCGCTCTCGGTGGAGGCGATTGCGGACGCGAAGAGCGCTCCGGACTACGCCGCGAGTTACGTTCACTGGAATCACTACAGTCGCAAGCTCAGCGAGTTTTTCGGCAAGTACGATCTCTACATGACACCCGCGCTCGCTGCGCCGCCGCCCGAGATCGGCGCCATTCACACGCCGCAGTGGGCGGCAAGGCTCACGCGCCACGCATTCTCGCTCGGGCTCTCGCGACTCATTCCCCTCGCGTCCAAGACGATCGAGAAAGTCACGTTGCAGAATCTGAGTGGAGTTCCGTTCACGCAGCTCGCGAACGTGACTGGTGTCCCAGCGATGTCGGTCCCCCTCCACGAGTTTGCCAATGGTCTGCCGCTCGGCATTCAGTTCGTGGCAGATCACGGGGGTGAGGGTTTGCTGTTCTCGCTGGCGAGTCAGTTGGAACAAGCCGTTCCGTGGTCACAGCGCCGACCGCGGCTCGACGGTTCGCAGCCGTCGGCGGAGCGCGGCGTCGGGAACGCTTACGATGTCGAGGCGCCTTCGGCTTAGTCGCTGCGTGATCACGTCGGGGCTTGCTGAGAGGTTGGCGGCCGCGTTTGCACTATCCAATCGGTGAGCGTGAGCGAGCTGATAGGGACGGGCTTGCGTCTGCAGGCTGTGCCGACGTTGCGACGCCTGATTGGGATTTGCCGTGGCGCCAGCTCTATACGCAAGACGATTCACCGCACGCGGAATGAGTCGCGGGCGCATGAGCACGTTGGAGTTTGCTGAGAGGTTGACGGCCGTGCTTCGATCATTCTGCGATCGGTGAACATCAGCGCGAGCGAGCTGATAGGAGGCGGGCTTGCGTCTGCGTGCTGTGTTGACGTTGCGACGCCTGGTTCGGAGTTGCCTCGGGCCAGGTTTACGCGCAACGGCGTTGTTGCACGCCGAATGGTCGCGGGCGCGTTCTTCCGTTGGAGTTTGCTGAGAGGTTGGCGGCCGCGCTTCGCTCACTGGGCTCCCGCCCAGACCTGGGGCTGACGCGGAAGAGACGGCGACGTGGATGGTCGTTCTCATGCTTGGCATTGCATACGGGGAGCGTCGGGTCTGGAACGTGTCGATTGTTCGGTCGCTTACTCGTGCCGCTGATGGCTGCGGGTTGCTTCGCGCTGTTGTCTTTTTTTGTTCATCGGACAGATGGACGCGCAGTTGCGTTGCTGTGGTCAATTGTCGATTTTTTTGCGATTGCCCTTGATCGCACTTGACAGGTTTTGGATGCGCTCGCGCACGCTGCTGCAGCTCTCAGCAGCAGGCGCTATTGCCTGCCCGAGTTGGACGTCCTTGCCGCGCTCTTGGTTTTTTTGATCGCGCACACCAAACCGCTCGCATTCGCGGCTTACGGCCCAACGTCGAAGCTCGAAAACAGCCGTGTTATAGATGTTTTGTTGATTGGAGGGGAGTCATGGAAGAGCTCGAGATTGTTAAACGACTGACAGACGATGAACTGGTTCTGCACGTGCGTCACTGCGTTCGCGAAGACCGACGCGTGAGTGCTCAACTGCTCGCTCACTTGGGAGAGATCGAAGCACGCGGACTGCATCGAGATCTCGGATACGAATCTATGTTCGAATACGCGGTTCGCGTTCTGCATATGTCGGACTCCGAAGCAGGGCTGCGACTTCACGCCGCACGCTTCGCTCGCAAGTTCCCCGCCTCACTTGAAATGCTCAGCCGCGGCGAACTGCACCTGACCGCACTGAAGCTTCTCGCTCCAGTGCTCACACCGGAGAACGCCGAACTGCTGAATATGGCGTGCCTCAAGACCAAGCAAGAAATCCAGCTGCTGATCGCAAAACATTGCCCTCAGCCCGATGTGCCCGCCGTCATACGCCGCTTGCCCACTGCGCGTTTCACCAATGCAAATGCGACGCGCACTGGCGCTTTCACCGTCCTTGCCAACGGCGATGATGCCGCCGCGAGGCTCCCCGACGACAGAACCGGCGCGTTACAGCCTGACGCTGTCGCGGTACTCGCCGATAGCGAGAACGCAGCGGCCAGACTCCCTGACGACAGAACCGCTGCGTTAGGATCGACTCCCGCAACAGACGCAACACGCGCGGTTGTCCAGACGCTGCTTAGTCCATTTGAGCTGAGTCAGCCCACGACCGTGACGCCGAGCTTGGCGCGATCGGAGGTCGAACGAGGCGCGGGAACGAACGAACGCCCGCGACTCGTTTCGCCGATCGTACACCCTTCGAATCGCGAACCCGCTCTGCCGATCAGCGAAGGTCGCTACAAGATTCGGTTCACCGCGGGCCAACGCGTGCGTGACTTGTTGCAGGAGGCCCAAGATCTGTTTCGCAATCAGCTGCCCAACGGCGACATCGATGTGCTCTTTGAACGCGCTCTCGTGCTGCTCGTGTCCGAACGCAAGAAGCAACTCTACGCGCAAACCGATAAGCCACGCCGTTCATCAGCCGCGAGTTCGGCAGCCGCGAGTTCGACTTCGAAGCCGAACTCGCGACACATTCCTCACGCGACGAAGCGTCGCGTGTATCTACGCGACAAAGGCCAATGCCGTTTCGTGAGTCCAACCGGTGAACGTTGCTGCGCGCGAAGTCGTCTCGAGTTTCATCACGTACAAGCATTTGGGCACGGCGGACCTCCGACCGAGAAGAACATCGTCCTGTTCTGTCGCGCGCACAATTCTCTGATGGCCGAGCGAGACTTCAGTCGCGAACACATCCAACGCTGCATCCAGGCCAGTCAGGCTGCAAGAACTCGGGCGTCAGCGGCGAGGCCGAGCGCTCAAGCGACAACGCAACGCACGCACGCGCGGCCCACGCACACGCGTCCAACGCGTCTTACCGCTCCCGCACTGCCGCAACTGAGTACGCCGCAGTACAAATCAACACGGTCTGGAATTTCCGAGCCGCGCGAGCGCGACGGTAGTCTCAACCAACCGCGCGCAAGAAAACCCTAGTCTCACCACGGGCTGGATGACCACTCCAGCGACCCGATGACAAACCACGAGCCACGGGCCACGGGCCTACTCGCCGGCGTAGAAAGCGTTGGAAACCGGTTGCGCCGTCGACCCGGAGTTCCGCTGCTGGCGCGTCGATTCGGTCGACGTGAGCGATCCGGCGAACTACGTGCTCGGCGACCGCGCCCGAAACTGCATGCCGACCTTTTTTTGCGCCGGCTAGTCGCGAACGCTGACGACGGAGGCAACAGATGACTGACCCTGCGAGCCCGAGTGCGACGTAGCCGATTGCGGCCTGGGTGCGCGCCGGGTGCTCGCGAGGCTGCTCGCGGACGCTGCATGACCCGACGCCTCACTCGTGGCGACAACGCTCAACTTCGCCGCAGGCACGGAACCGACTTCGTTGGCCAGGGGCTCGCGACGAGGACGATCTCGAGCGTCGACCGATCACTATACGGCCGTTACGGCGCCCCCGCTCAGCCGCGTTCACCGCCGTCGACCTGCAGCATGCTCTTGCTCGGCTGGTGCCCGCTCGTGACGGCGCTATTCCAGTCTGCCGCCATCAGCGACGAGAGTAAACGGCACGCTCGAGACGGCAGACGAGAATCACGCGCAGGCGGCACGGCTACTCGGCATTCGCCGCGCGTTTCTCGACGCGCGCACGAAGCACTTCAACCTCGGCGAGTGACTACTGAACTAGCTCTCCCAAAGACCGAATGGCGCCGTCCTCCGCCCAGCGAATTCGCAGTGTCCGTAGCCCGCGAACTCTGTGTCGACCACGTTCGCGAGACGTCTGGGTCACGGTGGTTCGATCGGATCAGGGACGCGCGGTGGCTCGCGCGCGGGTTCGGCAGCTTCGCGGCTTCGACGTAGATCCGCACTGACCTCGCGGTCGTAGGTTCGCAGCATCGCGAGCGCGACACTCGCGATGACTGGCCCGACAATGAGTCCCACCAAACCGAACACTTCGACACCACCAAACAGTGAGATGAACGTGACGAGCGTCGGAACGTGTCCCTGTCCACCGACTAACTTCGGCCGAATCACGTAGTCGCAGACGACGCCGACGACTATAGCGCCCCACAACAACACGAATAGTCCGGCACCCAAACGCCCGACAATCATCAGTCCGACACCGACTGGAACCCAAATCAGCAGCGTTCCGATCGCCGGGACGAGCGAGCAGACCGCCGTCAACGCGCCGAGCAACATCGCTTCCGGGACATTCACGATCGCGTAGCCGATCGCGGCAAACGCTCCCTGCGCCAACCCCGTGAGCAGCGTGCCGACGAATACTTCTCCACCCACGTTCTGAAATTCCGCGAGCACGAGGCGCGTGTGCGCTGGATGAAGCGGCAACGCTCGCTCGGCACGCGCGACCAGCTCGGTCCAGTGCCGCAGCACGAAGAACGTCGTCATGATGGTGAAGAAGAGCGTGAGCAACGCGCTGAACGTGAGACCGGCCAAGGTTGCAGCCCAGGTCGTCAATCTCGTCGCGGCAGCAGCGGCGCCTTCGCGGGCGCGACTCGCAAGATCGATCGGACCGATCGGCGAATCGCGCGTCAGGTCTTGCACGCGAGTCAACATGCCTTGCAGTGGCCCGCCGGGATCGAAGCCGTGGACGATGCTGTTCGCAGCCACGATCCCGCGCTCGATCACCAAGTAGAACAAGAGTGTCAACCCACCCGTGATCACGAGCCCCGAGCCGACCGCGAGCGCAACGGCAGCGACGACCGGACGGCCCAACCGCTGCGAGAAGCGCCCGTACACACGCAGGAGCGAGAACGCGAGCAGCGTGCCGAGGACCAACCCGGACCCCACCGGTAGCGAGAGCCACATCAACGCGACGGCAGAAGCCAGTGCACAAACGCCCAACGCGCGGCGCTGCATCGGCGTCGGAATGACGTCAGAGTCCACGTCGTCCAGTTTGTTCTTCGCGGACGCGGGCGGCGCGGGCGGTGCGGGCGGTGCGGGCGGCCATTGAGACTGCCGCGGGGTACTCGGGTCGGTCGTGGACACGCCGGAGCGTAGTACGACGAGTGCTCCGACAAATACAGATTGATCCGCCGATGGCGCAGAGCCTCGGCGTCGTGGGCGCCCGCGCGCGCACGAGGGAATACTCTCCATTTTCGAGTTCGCACGCGAGCGCCACCGCGCCGAAGAACAAGCCAGCGGTGGGTCAAGCTGTGTTGGTCGGAGCACCAGTTTCGGCCGACCTCCACCGTTCCTTGGCGTGGTCGCTGCGTGGCTGGCCGAGGGATCGGACCTCGATCTAGTCGGTGGACGTGTGATCGCGTGTGCGTGATTGCCGAGCGTCGCGGGCGAATCGATTCGCGTGTACCGTGATCTACGCAGGCGCACTGCCGTGACCGACACATCGTCATCGTTACGTCCGGGGGATTCAGTCGGAGGCAAGTATCGGATCGAGCGCGAGCTCGGCGCCGGTGCAATGGCGACTGTCTTCGAGGTCAGCCATCGAATCACAGGCAAGCACTTCGCTGTGAAGTTGCTGAAGCCGGAGCTCGTCGCCACCGGCGACGCGGTCCAACGGTTCATGCGCGAAGCGCAAGTCGCCGGCCGCTTCGAGCATCCAAACGTGGTCGAGGTCTACGACGTCGGTCAGGCTGAAAACTCGTTCTACATCGTGATGGAGCTCTTGCGCGGCGAGTCACTCGCTCAGCGCTTGCAGCGCAGACAGCGACTGAACGCGAGAACGACGGCCGAGGTGCTGGTGCCGTGTCTGCAAGGCGTCGCGGCTGCACATGCTGCCGGCATCGTTCACCGCGATCTCAAACCCGCGAACATCTTCATCTCGCGTGGTACGGCGCGAGGCCCCGAGGTGCCGAAGGTGCTCGACTTCGGGATCGCCAAGCTCGTGAACGACAGCAGTGTCCAGTCCGGCAATCTCACTGTTCCCGGGTCGATCCTCGGCACGCCGAGTTACATGTCTCCCGAGCAAGTACGAGGCGAAGTCGTGGATGCGCGCGCGGACGTCTACGCATTCGGCGTCATTCTCTACGAGTTGCTCGCGGGCCGGCGGCCGTTCGACGCTGGCTCGTTTCCTGATCTGATCCTCCAGGTCCTGCACGAGACCCCGGTGCCACTCGATCAGCTCGTCGAGGGGCTGCCTCGCGGGATGTCGGACGTCGTGATCAAAGCGATGCAGCGCGACCGCGAAGCGCGCTACCCATCGATCAACGCGCTGATTCATGCGTTTCAG
>DASRXR010000873.1:0-5462 GCA_035687405.1 Polyangiales bacterium | reverse complement strand
TCCGCCGCTTCCCGTGTCGGAGGAGAAGCCCGAACCGCCGCCCGAGATGGCGCGTCAGTCGGACTACGAAGCGCTGCTACGCGAGCAAGGTCGGCTGCCCGAGGACGATCACCCGCGCGCAGTCGGGTTCGAGCTCGGCTTGAACTTTGGGTATATGTCGTGGCTCGGCGATGGGCCGTTCGGGAGTCCGGGCGGGCCCGCGATGCAGCTCGCGTTCGGTGCGCGGGTGCCGTGGTTTTTGAGCTTTGGTCTCGAGCTGCTCGGACTTGCGGCGGACTTCGAGCGCGGCAGCACGAACTTCATTTTGACCGCGCACCCGAGCGTATACGTACGGTTGCACTCGCAGCGCATTCGCAAGCCGCTGACGCTCGACGTGTGGGGCGGCGGGGGGTTTTCGCCGTTTGCGATGGCGATCGCGTCGTTCGAGAGCGGGACGACCGAGACTGAGCGGATTGCGCAGTCGGGAACGAGCACGGCGCAGCGACGTGCGATCATGGAGCGGTTGGGGATCGGCGACTTCGCGACGTTGCAGACGATCAACATTCCGATCGAGCTCGGTGCCACGTTCTACGTCACGCGTGGCGTCGGGATCGATTTGAGCCTGGCGTTCACGTTTTGGCTGCCGCAGCAGCTCTGCTATCACGATGGCAAAGACAACTTCTGTGTCGACGAAGGGCTCGACATGCGAAAGAGCTTCTTTGTCGGTGGAGGCGTGACGTTCTTGCCGTGAGCGGGAGCGCGAACGGCATCGCAGCGCTGACCGAAGGCCACGATCACCGGCGGACTGAAGCCGTCACGCCGCTCTGGGGCGCAGGATGTTTTTGACGAAGCCCATCAGGTAGCGCGTTTGGTGCAAGGTCAACCGGACCTTGAGGCGAAGCATGTTCCCATGTTGCTCGATCTGAGCGCTGTCGAGTGCGCTCTTGAGGCCGAGGAAGATCACGCGCGGGTGATTGCTGAGCTCGGTGCGCAGGCCATCCATGATGCCGAGTGCCTCTTCGGCCGCGGTCTTCGAGGCGTAGGAGCCGGCGATCACGAGATCGGTGTTGAATTGATCGACGCGAAAGATCGAGAGGCGGAGTGAGTCGGGGATGCCGCCGGGGCCGTTGCGAACGTAGCGGTGCAAGCCTTCGACCCACAACGCGACGGCCTCTTCCGGCTGCATTGCGAGCAAGCCGCCGCGCGCTTCGACTTCTTCGGTCGCGAAGCCTTGACCTTTGCGCGCGATCCCGAGCGCGCGCGATACGGCGAGCACCCGACTGAGATCGCTGCCGCGCGTGATGAGCAGCTGCGTGTCGCCGGTGAGAGCGATGACGCGTTCGGTCGGGCCCCGGTTGTGCCAGGCGGCGACGGGCACGCCGTATTCGGTGTGAAACGGTGCGGGACTGCCGCGCTCTGCGGCGAGCGTGCTGATCGCGGAATTGATGCGGGCGGTAGAGAGTGCGTGCTCTGCCGAGACGATCAGGGCCGCGCGATCCAAGCTTGGTGCGGCGACGAACACGCGCCGGAAGTCTTTTACGGCATCGATGCCGGAGCCTGCGAGGAGTGCTTGCCACTCTGGAATGATGTCGAGCAGCGCTTGGGTCTCGAGCAAGAGCGCGCTGTTGCGGATGCGTTCCAGATCGACGTTGAGAGCGATCGTCCCGCCGCCCACGCCGCCCGGGCCAGTGCCAGTGAGGCCACTGCCGGTGCCGGCGGCGGAACCGAATAAGCCGCTGACGGCTGCAGCACTTTCATTCGAGGGCGAATCTGTATCCTCGCGCGGGCCTGCTGGGTCGTCGGAGACTGTGACGGCTCCGGTCGCGGCTGCTGGCGGTTCGGGCGCGTGCACTTTCGGTGCGCGGACTTTCGGTGGCGATTTGGGTGCGGGGGCCGGAGGGACTGGTGTTTTTGCGGCCGCGGCTGCGGCGGCTGCGGCTGCGCCTTCCGGGCCAAGCGTGGCATCGGTGACTCCGAACTCGACTGTGTCCGGGAGTTGGAAGAAGTCCGGGTTAGCGGGCTCCGGCATGCGACCGCGCAACCCGAGCAACAAGCTCGAGTGAAGCAGCGCGGAAACCAGAGCCCACCAAGTCCCCGAGCGCCAGGGCTGGGAACGCTTGGCGAACATCGCTTTCAGGCTACATCGAGCATTCAGCGCGAGCCAGTGCCGGATTCGGGCAGTTTAGGGCTCGGTTGTGGCCAGGGTTCTGCCCTCGTGGCTGTCGCGTTGGGAGTTTTTTTCGCGTACATCACGCTCGACCCATGACTTCGCCGCATTCTGCCCAGCCGCTCTGGAGCTCAGGCGACCTGGATGGCTTCTTCGGTCTCGCGATCGACAACTTGATTCAGTTCTTGTTGATCGTCGGTTTGTGCGCCGGGGTGCTGGGCTTCTCGCCGGAGCTGTTGCTCGAGCATCTGCTGCCGGGAGCGGCGCTGTCGATCCTGTTTGGGAATATTTACTACGCGAGACAAGCGCAGCGGCTGTCAGCGGCGACGGGCCGCACGGATGTGACGGCGCTGCCCTACGGCATCAATACGGTTTCGTTGTTCGCGCACGTGTTTCTCGTGATGCTGCCGACGAAACTCGCTGCGTTGAAAGCGGGTGCCACTCCGGATGCGGCCGCGCTTTCGGCGTTTCGTGTGGGCTTGGCGGCGTGCTTCATCTCCGGTGCGATCGAGCTCGGTGGTGCGCCGCTTGCGGATTGGGTGCGGAGGCATACCCCGCGGGCCGCGTTGCTCTCGACGTTGTCGGGCATCGCGATCTCGTTCATCGCGATCGATTTTGCGGTGCGCACCTTCGAGTTGCCGCTCGTCGCCTTATTGCCGCTCGGCGTGATTTTGACGACGTACTTCTCGGGGGTCTCCCTTCCCTTCCGGATTCCGGGTGGGGCGTGGGCGGTGTTGTTAGGGACCGGCTTAGCGTGGGCGATGACATTGTTTCCCGGAGTGCAGACTCCGGTCTCGCCAGCAGCCGTGAGTGGCGCGACCGAATATGTCGGTGTGCATTTGCCGATTCCGGTGCTCGGGGATTTGTGGGCGGGGTTGACGGATCCGCGCACGGCCGAGGTTTTGGTTTCGGTGATCATTCCGATGGGTTTGTTCAACGTCTTAGGCTCGTTGCAAAACCTCGAGTCGGCAGAGGCGGCTGGTGATTCGTATCCGACGACGCCGAGTTTGGTGGCCAATGGATTCGGGTCGATCGTGGCGGCTGCGTTCGGGTCGTGTTTTCCCACGACGATTTACATCGGCCATCCCGGGTGGAAGGCGCTCGGAGCGCGTGCTGGGTATTCGATTGCGAATGGCGTGTTCTTTTGTGTGATCGCGTTGTTCGGGTTGTCGCACTTGATCGCTGCGATCGTGCCGATCGAGGCTGGGATGGCGATCGTGTTGTGGATCGGCATCGTGATTACGGCGCAGGCGTTTTCGGCAACGGAGCGGGCGCATGCGCCAGCGGTGGCGTTGGGACTCTTTCCTGCGATCGCGGGTTGGGGCGTGTTGATTTTGAGTCAGACGTTGGGAGCGGCGGGCAACGTCGTGGGTGATCCGTTATTGGCGGATCGCGTGTTGAGGGAGCCGGCGGCGTTTGGGATGGCGGGTTTGCATTTGCCCGGATTGATCGCGTTGTCGCAGGGTTTCATGTTGACCTGTTTGATTTGGGCGGGTGCGAGTGCGCACCTGATCGATCGGCGTTTCGGACCAGCAAGTGCGTTGATGGTGTTAGGAGCGGTGTTGTCATTTTTCGGTTTGATTCACGTGGGAGAGTTAACAGCTGCGGGCGCGGTCTATCACATCGGTTGGGCACGAGGAGTGCAGTGGTCGATCGGCTATGGGTTGTGTGCGGTCTTCTTTGCATTGACGGGAGTGTGGGTCGCGAAGGCGGGAGAGCGAGCGTTGAGGGGTGGTCATTCGGGTTGAGGTTGTGCGTGCGGGGGTAAGCGATGCGCGCGAGCGATAGCGATGCGCACGGGGGTAAGCGATGCGTGCGAGCGGGAGCGATGCGTGCGGGCGTGAGCAGCCGATCGCGCGACTGCAACCCGAGGCGCTGCTCGCCACCGGGAATCCGGCTGCGAAGCTGCGGGAACGGGGCGCTGCGCGCACAAGAAGCACCTTCAACAAGCAAGCGATCCTCGTGAGCTGGTAAGTGCGCTAGCGGCATACGGAGTTATCCACCTGGAAGCTCCGGAAGCGCGTCGAAGACAAGAAGGCTGTTGCGGACCTCCTTCGTACCAACTGCGTCCGGACGCAGTGCAATCGTTATGACGAGTACCGTTCGCACAAACACACCCTACCTGTGCTTCTGCTTGGTCATCGGCGGATTGCGTTGTTAGTTGCGTACGACGTCGAAAATAAACCTCATAGTCGCGCTCACAAATTTCGATCAGTTTACGCCGATTTCCTCGCTTCGTTCGCAACCGCGACCATCTGCGACCGAGAACTGCTTTGCATGGCACGAGATCAAATGATGTCGTGCCTCGCAGCTCGGCGCGCCTCACCGGCCGGCCGAAACATCCAAGTCAGACCCGCGCGCTTTGCAGTGCGCGAACGAGTGGGAATTTCATGAGAGACATCGAACTTGTAAAACAGTTGAGCGACACCGAAGTTGTGCTGATGCTCCAAAGCAGCATTCTCGATGATCGCGAGACGACGGCACAGATGCTCGTTCACCTCGGAGAGATGGATGTACGAGGCCTGTTCCGCGGCGAAGGCTACAGCTCGCTGTTCGAGTACTGCGTGCGGACACTGCACATGTCAGACGCGGAGGCTTGGCTGCGAATCCGTGCTGCGCGCTTCGTTCGAAGCTTCCCAGTGGTGCTCGAGATGGTCGCGAGAGGAGAGCTGCATCTCACCGCAATCAGCCTACTTGCTCCGGTTGTAACGGCCGAAAGTATCGAGCTACTGACTCTGGCGCGTCACAAGACCAAGTCCGAGGTACAGGAGTTGATAGCGACACTCTTCCCTCGCCCCGACGTGCGTAGCGAAGTGCGAAAGCTCCCAGCCCAGCATGAGCCCATTTTGCAGAATCGTTCCGCCACTCGCGGGAGCGCGCAGGTCCACAGCGAACCACTGCTTGCGAACCTGGCGAACGAGACGGCTCTACTGTGTCCAGACACAGTCGGCTTGTCTGCAGCATCACAATCTAATCCCGTCTCGAGGGATTCAGTTTTGAACATCGGCGCTCTAGTGCGAGCGGATGACGATCAACCGGCTCATTCGCTACCAGAGCTGCGACCGGCCACATCGAGACTGCGATCGACGAGCGTTCAAGTTCCGCTCAGCGAGGCTCGGTACAAGATCCAGTTCACGGCAAGCAAAAGAACGAACGACAAACTGGAAGTGTCGAAGGCGCTCATGCGCCGCGAAGTACCGAATGGCGATCTCGAGTACATCGTCGAGCAAGCGTTGGATCTGCTTATCGCTGACCGGAAGAGGAAGATGTTCGGATTCACGAAGCAGCACCGCGCGAAGTCAGGCTCTCGCGTGAG
>DASRXR010000872.1:0-2741 GCA_035687405.1 Polyangiales bacterium | reverse complement strand
ATGAGCGCTCCCTGCTCGCGGTGTTGTGGGAAGACTCGGTGCCGTGGACTGCGCTGTTGTTGCGCCGGCGCGCCGGCGAGATCGATCTCATCGCGGGCCCCGAGTTCGTCCTCGACGTCGTCGGTCCACTCGGTGGTGATTACCGCCGCGATCACCGAGCGGTGAGTCGCGCCGTCAGCGACGCCGTGGCACCGGTGCACATCGGCATTTATGCGCAGCGCAGCAGCTTCGAGCGTTTGCTGCGAAATCCCGAGCCGGGCGCGTGGGCCAAAGCGGTCGCTTTGCGCGAGATCATCATCGACCCCTCGCCGGCGTACGTGCACGTGGCGCTCACTGCGGATGCGATGCGTGCGACCGCGCGCAAAACCAGCCAATACCTCGGCGGTCTCGATTTTCTAGGTTTCGCGCAACCGTACGCGCGTTACGCCCGCGAGCAGATCATGCACGTCGCGAGCGTCACCGGGCTTTTGGGCTGGAATCCGCTGCAAGTACTCGCCTCGAGGCTGCGCTCGAGCGAGCGGCGCCAGCCCTGAAGATCCGCCCGAACCCGTCCAGACGGCTTTCCGCGAACAGCGGTGCCACAGAATTTGACATCTGGTCGCACGTTCTGTAATCACCTGTCTTACCTATTCGCGTGCACAGTGGATGTCCGTTTAGGCATGCTGACGTTGTGATGCGCCCGCCGTCGTCGGAAGGGATCTAAAAGTGCAAAAGCTGACGCAACGACAAGAGATGGTTCTGCAGTACATCCAGTCTTCGATCACGGAGCGCGGCTATCCGCCAACCCTCCGTGAAATTGGCAACTTCATGGGCATTCGCAGCACGAACGGCGTGAATGACCATCTGCGCGCACTCGAGCGCAAGGGTTACCTCACGCGCGAAGACATGAAGTCGCGTGCGTTGCGTCCCACCATGCTTCAGGAAGATGGGACCTACGGGCACCCTCCGAGCGCTGCGAACGGCGCGAATGGCAACGGCGTTAATGGTACGAACGGTCACGGCGCGAATGGCAAAACGAATGGCCACTCGCTGTCGGGCGACTTGATCGAGATTCCGATCCTCGGCCGTGTCGCAGCGGGCCAGCTAACCGAAGCGCTCGCAAATCCCGAAGACAGCGTGAAGATCGATCGCGTGCTGATCGGCGGAACCGGGCACGAGGTGTTCGGGCTTCGCGTAAACGGCCAATCGATGATCAAGGCCGGCATCTACAGCGGCGACTACGTCTTCGTGAAGAAGCAGCTCGATGCGCGCAAGGGCGAGATCATCGTGGCCATGGTCGGCGATGAAGCCACTTGCAAGTACTATCATCCCGAGTCCGATCGCGTGCGCCTCGTGCCCGCGAACGACGAGATGGATGACATCGTGATCAGCAAGGACGACTGGCGTTCGACGCAGATCCTCGGTGTAGTCGTCGGCGTGTATCGCAAGCTGAATTAGTAGTCGACCGAACGTACCCGCCGAGTCGCGTATCGCGCTCGGCGTGGTAGTCAGTCGAATGCCGGAAGTGATCTTGTGGGACGTGATGGACACGCTCGTTCGTGATCCATTTTTCACGCACATGGCCGAGTTCTTCGGGCTCACGTTCAAAGAGCTGCTCCGCCTCAAACATCCGAAGACCTGGGTCGAGTTCGAGGTCGGCGCTCTCGACGAGCAAGGCCTGTACGACCAGTTCTTCACGGACGGTACGCGGATCGATGGTCCGGCGTTCAAGCGACACGTGCGCGATGCGTACGCGTGGCTGGACGGCATCGAGCCGTTGCTTCGCGAGCTGAAGCAAAACGGCGTTGAGATGCACGCGCTCTCGAACTACCCGCCCTGGTACCAGCTGATCGAAGAGCGCTTGCAACTGTCGCAGTACGTCGATCTCACGTTTTTCTCGTGCGACACCGGTGTTCGCAAACCCGCGCCCGAGGCCTACCTCGGTGCCTGCCAGAAGCTCGAACGCCGCCCCGAAGAGTGCGTATTCATCGACGACCGGCAGGCGAACACGGACGCCGCGCGCGCGGTGGGGATGCACGCGATTCAGTTCACGGGCGCCGTCGGTGCGCTGCGCCGATCACTCTCCGAGTTCGGACTCCTGCGCGCCGGATGATTTGCTGTTTGCGTCACGCGTGACTTCGGGCTCATGGGGTCCCCTCCCGTGCGAGACCCCGCAGCAGCGGTGTGCGTGTACGCCGCACCGTTCTGCTGGTGGCGGCGGACCTTCTTTGCTATGAGCGCGAAGCATTCAGCCATTTTGCAGTTCGCGAGTCGGGGTTCGATTCGCTGAATTGCGCGGGAGGGTCGCCTGTGGATTTGGAGGCATTTCGGAAAGAAATTGGTGCCTGGCTCGAGGCGAACGCGCCTGCAGAGCTGCGCGGCCTGAATGATCCCAAGTACGCGTACTGGGGTGGGCGAAAGCCGGAGCTGCCGCATCCCAAGTCCAAGGTTTGGTGTGAGATCGCGGCAGAGCGCGGCCTCACTGCGCCAACCTGGCCCAAGGAGTACGGCGGTGGCGGGCTCGACAACGCGCAAGCGCGCGTGTTGCAGCAGGAGATGTCGCGGCTCGGATTGCCGTCGCCTTTGACTGGGTTCGGCCTCACGATGATCGGTCCGACGTTGCTGCAGTTCGGCACTGACGATCAGAAGAAGGAACACCTGACGCGGATCACGCGCGGTGACATTCGCTGGTGCCAGGGCTACTCGGAACCCAACGCAGGTTCGGATCTCGCGTCGGTCGCGACCGCAGCAGTGGTCGAAGG
>DASRXR010000871.1:0-6374 GCA_035687405.1 Polyangiales bacterium | reverse complement strand
ACAGCCATCGCGATCTGCGGTATTGCCGTCGTCGCACTCTTCCTGATCGTTCGGCAGGATCATCCCGTCGCCGCAGCGCGATTTGCAGGCGCCGCCGCTGCAGTCCGGCTCGACTTCGCAAAATGGAGTGCAGCCATCGCCGACGACTCCGTTGCCGTCGTCGCAAGGCTCGCTGCCTTGGCGAGTTCCGTCGTTACACACCGTGGCGACGCAGGCGGCGCCGACTTGGGGGCAGACGAAACCAGGCTCGAGGCGGCAGGCCGCAGAGCAACCGTCGCCGTCCGTCGGAGTTTCGTCGTCGTCCTCGCACTCTTCGTCGCCCACGCGCAGCTTGTCGCCGCACTTGGCTGCAATGCAGAACGCGCCGGGTGCCGGGCAGGTGTAGCCGGGTTCGAGGACACAATCGCGATTGCAGCCATCGCCGTTGGCACGGTTGCCGTCGTCGCACTGCTCGCGGCCCGAGACGCGGCTATCACCGCACATCACGGTAGTGACGCAGGCTTGTCCGGGTGCCGGACACAAGAAGTCTTGCTCGATCGCCTTACAATCGGACGAACAACCGTCGCCCGCGCTGCTGTTGCCGTCGTCGCAGACTTCGCCGCTTTGAAGTTTGCCGTCTCCGCAGCCCTCGGCTTCGGCGTCCGCTTGTGCATCTCGCGCGTCGGTGGTTCCCGCATCGAGCGCAGCGTCGCTATCCGAGCCTGTTTGCGCGTCTTGTTCTGCGGCATCGGACGTTTCTGCGTCGCGTTCCCCGGCATCTGCGACATCCGAGTCGCGCTCGCCGGCGTCCGCGCGGGACTGCGACCCGGTCATCTCCGACCTTTGCTCCCGAATGTCGCCGCTGCAGGCAGCCGCGATCAGGATGCCGAAGAAGGCGATTTCGAGCCTGCCTTCGAGCCTGGCACAGAGGGCTCGAGCGACTTCCACGGTATATCGGCGCACCGCTGACGAGTAGCATTCGCAATCGCGTGCGTCGAGTTCGCACTTGCGGCGATTCACTGCGCTCGCAAGTTGGCGCGTGGGTGCAGGGCAGCCGCTCGTGGCTGCGCGCGATCCTACTTCGGGAACACACCGACCGAATCGTTTGGCTTGTTGCCGGAGAACTTGATGTTCGTCGCGGTGCCGGCCCCTTCGGGCCCTTGATCCCACTGCGCGACTCCGCCGCCTTGCGTCGAAGCTTTGTTGTTCGCGAACTCGACGTCGTCCGCGTGCAGCGTGAGCCCGGTCAGCTTGAGTCCGCCGCCGTCGTCCTTGCTCGTGTTACCGATGAAGTGGCTCCGCTTCAGCGTGAAGAGCGCGTTGTTCAGATAGGCGGCGCCGCCGCCCTTGCCCGATTGATTGTTCTCGAGCGTGGTTTGATCCCAGTTGAACTCTTGCTTCGGGCTGCCGTCGATAAGGCCCCAGTACGCCGATCGAAACACGGCGCCGCCGAGATCGCCCGAGGTGTTTCCGGTCATTTGAACGCCGCAAAACGTATCGCCGGGGTCTTGGCCGTCCGCGTAGAACGCGCCGCCGAGTCCACCGGCGCCGCCTTGCTCATCGTGATTGAACGACGGGCAACCGGTCGCGCCCGCGAAGTTTGCGAGAAGGCCGGTCGCTTTGTTGTTCTCGAAGAGCACGTTGTAGAACTCGGCGCTCGTGTGCAGCATGCCGATCGCGCCGCCATTCGCTGCTGAGTTCCCGCTGAACACGCTGTTGGCGATCACGAGCTTCTTTGCGCCGACCGCGTAGATCGCTCCGCCCGCGACGTCCGGGCCGAGCTCCGGGCCGTGGTTGTCACGGAACGTCACGCCCCAGATCTGAACGACCACGTCGCGCACGTTGATCGCGCCGCCGCCGCCCTGCTTGTAGCCCCACGCGCATTCCTTCGTGCCGTCGCGTTCTTTGAAGCCGGTCCCGGTGTCGTTGCCGCCGGTCATCACGAGCCGCTGGATCCGCAGGACGCGATCGTTTGCGCGGAAGTTCGAGCTCGTGGCTTTGAGGATTTGCGTCGTGCCGCCGCCGTCGAGCACGATCTTGTCTTCACCGTCGATCGTCGTGTCTTTGTTCGAAGGGGCGATCAAGGTCTGCGTGATCTTGATCGTGGTCGTGTCAGCGCCGCATTTGAACGTGATTACGCCGCCTGCCATCACGGCAGCTCGCAGCGACGTTTCAGTGCAGCTCGCCGACGTACCGGTGCCGACCACCATCGTCGGCTTCGAGATATCCGCGAGCATCAGCTGCGACGTGCACAACGCGGGAGCTTGGCCCGGAGTAGTCGTGTTTCCGCCGCTGCCCGCCGCTGCGCGACCGGCACTGCCACTGCTTCCAGCGACTGCGCTGCCAGCTGAACCGCCGCGGCCCGCGCTCGAGCCTGCGCCGCCCATGGCTGCAGTGCCCGAAGCCCCGAGAGAAGAGCCCATGCCGGCGACTGCGGTCGACCCTGCGTTGCCTCCCGCTCCGAAGCCCGCCGTGTTCGAAGGCCGTGAGTCTGGGTCGTCTGCACCGCAACCCGATCCAACGAAGAGCGAAACTGCGAGCGACAGCGCGAGCGATGCTTTCATCGAGATGCCTTTGGCCGTGTGTGGGCGGACGGGTACCCGTACTCGATCTCCTAGAGTACCTGAACCCGGATCCGGCGGCTCAACCTGTCAGAGACAACCCTGATCTCAGGAGCACTCGCCGTTGCATTGTGCACGCCGGCAGTCGCCAAGCTTCACGGCGCGTCCCAATGCCGTGTTGGGATCGGCGCGTTGGTTGTCGATCTGAGTTGGGCTCGACGTCCCGGCCGCGTCTTCGATCACGGCTCTGCACGGGCCGTTCGCGACGAACGCGCATTCGAAAAACGATGACGTGCCGCAGTAACACGCCATGCCCGAGCAGTGTTTCGCGACGGCGCAGTTCTCGACCGCCACGCACTTCGCATCGCGCGCTGCGTTGCCGCTCGCCATGCACGCCGTGACCGCTTCGAGACATTGCATGCACGCGCAGCGTTCGCAGGCGTTTTCTGCGATCGTGTCGAGGCACATGACTTGTTCGCTCGTGATCGTCAGCTTGCAGTTGGCGTCGCACCCGGTCGAGCCGTCGCACGCTTCGCTGCCTTCGCGCACGCCATTGCCGCAGCTCGGCGTGCAGTCAGAGTCTTTGTTCGCGTCGGCGCCTGCCGGGCAGCAACCGTCGTCGTTTTGAAGGGTCGTGATCGGTGTGTGCGTGCAGACCGCGTTGCAGTTGTCGGCGCTGCCGCTGACGGCGTCACGCGTACACGAGTCTTCGTCGGTGCAATCGCTCGCGATCGGACACTTCTCGTCCGGAACGTCGACCTCACACGTCTCGCCGAGCTCGGCTTGTACGATGCCGTCGCCGCACTGTCCGGAGCAGTCGGAGTCTTTGGTGGGATCACAGTCCGCGGGGCAGCAGCCGTCGCCGCCGACGCAGCCGAGCATGATCAGCTGGCACTCGGCTTGGCAGCCCGTGCCCGCGAGCATGAAGCGCTGGCAGGTCACCGGTGTTTGGCAGGTCAACGGGCACGCGCCGGCCATTTCGCCCGGGATACCGGTGTCGCACTTCTCGCCGGAGTCGACGCGGCCGTCGCCGCAGCGCGGCCCGGGTGTCCCGCCGTCTTCGTCTGCGGGCGCGAAGGCGGAGCCGGCATTGCCGAAGCCGCCGCCGAGCGATCCGCCCGTACCAGTAGTGGGAATCGTGGGTGTCCCGGCCGCGCCGCCGGCACCTGCGCCCGCGGCGTCCTGACCGACGCGTCGGACCTTCACGAGCGATGGGTCGTAGGCACTGCAAGCCGCTAGCCCGCACAGTGCGACCCTGAACAACCAAGCCGGATACTTCACCTGGGGCGCCACCGTCGGGTTACATCCAACGACCTAGCCTATTCCGGTGTGTGTGCATGGGCTAGCGCACAACCACGAATGCGAGCTAGTTTTAGGTCCAATAGTAGGACATGTGCCTACACGCGTGGACTCTCGATTCGCGAGAAATCGAGCGATCTCGCGGGATCAGACCCCGACGTCGCTCAGCGCGTCGAGTGCTGCCGTCATGAGGCCGGTCAGGCGTGGGTGCTCGATCTGGAGGCGTTCGAGCGCGTCGCCGACGCTTTGGCGCAGTCGGGGAGTCGGCTTCGTGGGTCGTGCGGCCAGTGCCGTTTCGAGCTCAGCGTGGGCTTTCTCGAGGAGGGCACGGTCTTCCGCGCTGATCTCACGACCCGATTGAAGGGTCGCGTCCAGCTCGCTCATCAGCTCTCGAAGCGTTCGGTCGGCCATCCATCCACCATAGCAAAGCTGAGACGTTCAAGTCCGCTCAGGTGGTCTCGTCCGCGGGGGCGTCCGAGACCGGCTCGATTGGGGCCGAAAGATCGGGTTTCCGCGCGAGAATGTAGCTGCGACGCGTCTGAAGCTCGATATCGGGGTAGGGCTCGCGCTCGACGTCGAGCTCCGAGTCGAAGCCGGCGTTCCACACGTACGTGAGCATTTCGCCCGTCTCGAAGAACACGAAGTCGATGTCGACGGCCGTGCCCCACCATTCCGATGCGTGGCGGACTTCTTTGCCGACGTGAAATGCGAGCAGGAGCAGACCGCCGGGTGCGAGAACCCGGTAGAACTCGCGAAGGACGCCTTGGACTTCGGCGCGTGGCCGATGGATGAGCGAGTAAAACGCGGTGATGCCGGCCCACGAGTTGTCGGGTGCGTCGAGTTTGCTGAAGTCGCCGACGCGGAAGTCCAGCCCGGGGTAGAGCGTGGTCGCGTGTGCGATCATGTTGGGCGAGACATCGAGCCCGAACACCGTGTCGACGCCTTGGGCGGCGAGATATGCGGCGACCATGCCGGGGCCGCAGCCGAGGTCGGCGACGGGGCGGTGGCCTTTGACGCGGGCGGCGAAGCCATCGAGGAGCTCGCGGTCGAAGAGTTTGTACGCGAGCTCGGCGTGGATGCGGCGCGCGTATTCTTCGGCGACCCGATCGTAACTGGCGCTAACCTCGTTGGAGTTGGTCATCGCAATACGTTCTCGAGCGCACGATAAAGCCGACCCGTCAGCAAAGCGAGAACGAAATCGTGAGTGGGGAATCGTGCCGGTGGGAGCGGTCGGCGTGTGCGGCGGAGATGTGGGAGTGAGCGTGGCGGTGCGTCGGCGGTGGTTGGCTCGGTAGGCTTCGGGAGTGAGGCGTGTGGGGGGTTGGGGGCCCGAGTCACAATGGCGAGAACTACGCTTTTTCGCGAGCTCCGGCGTGTGATGACCTTGGCGAGTGTGGCTGCGCGCGAGGACTGGTCGGTCGATCGAGCGCGTGAGGCGCATTCGTTGGCGTTGCCGCTTCGCACGCGTCGCGCGATGTTGCGCGACTCGGCGCTTTCAGCCGCAGCGCTTGCTGCTGTTGGCTGCGGTCCCCGGGTTGCGAGGCCGGACCCGCGTGCTTCGGTCGTAGTCATCGGTGGCGGCATCGCCGGTTTGACGTGTGCGTATCGGTTGCAGCGCGCGGGTGTTCGCGTGCAGTTGTTCGAAGCGCAAGAGCGTGTCGGTGGTCGCATCTACAGCGTGCGTGGTCAGTTTGCCGATGGGCAGGTTGCGGAGTTGGGTGGTGAGTTGATCGACAGTGGCCACACGCACCTCCGTGCGTTGGCGCTCGAGCTCGGACTCGTGCTCGACGACTTCGATGCCGATGCGCCGGACTTGGTCCGGAGTGTTTGGTTTTTTGGAGGGCAGCGAAGGTCGGAGGGGGAGGTCGTCGATGCGTTCGTGCCGATCGCGCGTGCGATTGCGCGGGATCAGGCGATTCTGGGTGACCGCGTGATCGATGCGGGTAGTGCGCCGCCAGTGGCTGCGCTCGATCGGTTGAGTCTAGCGGCGTGGTTCGATCGGGAGGGTGTGAGTGGTTGGATTCGATCGCTCCTCGAGGTTGCGTACGAAACGGAGATGGGTTTGGCGGTCGAGCAGCAGTCGGCGTTGAATCTGTTGACGTTCATCGATGCGAACCCGCAGCCGTTTCATGTGTTCGGTGAGAGTGACGAGCGCTATCACGTGCGCGGTGGGAACGATGCGATTACGAGTGAGTTGGGGAGGCGGCTCGCGGCTGTGATCGAGACGGGTTCGGTGTTGGAGTCGGTGCGTGCTCGCGCCGGCGGGGATTTCGAGTTGAGTGTGCGTCGGGGGAGTTCGAGTCGATCGGTGAGTGCGACGCACTTGGTGTTGGCGACGCCGTTGACGCCGTTGAGGCGGGTGGAGTTGGCGCTGGAGTTGCCTTCGCGTGTGCGTGAGGCGATTGCGGGGCTGCGGTATGGGACAAATGCGAAGTTGATGATTGGGTTTGCGAAGCGCTCGTGGCGGGAGCGGCAGAAGTCCGATGGAAGTACGTTTACGGACTTGCCGTTTCAGACGACTTGGGAGGCGAGTCG
>DASRXR010000870.1:0-8576 GCA_035687405.1 Polyangiales bacterium | reverse complement strand
CCCCCGCGCCGCATTCGTCGTCCGGCAGGACCGGATCTTCGTGCACGTACGCGTAATACGGCTCGCTACTGCCGTTCGATGCGTAGAGCTCCGAGCAAGCGCTGAGACCGGCTGCGGCGTACGCGGGCTGCCGATTGGGCCCCTCGTAACATGGCCAACCATAGTTCTCGAGCACGGGCCCGAGCGGGTTTTCGAGTCGATCGATCTCTTCCCACGTCCCCATGCCAACATCGCCGATCCAAACTTCATCCGTGCCCGGCCGAAACGTGATCCGGTAGGGATTGCGTAGACCTTTTGCGACGATCGCGGCCGCTCCAGGAACATCCGTGCCCTCGAGCGGATTGCCCGGCGCAGGCCCACCGGTCAGCGGATCGAGCCGCAGCAGCTTGCCGTTGTAGTGCACGGGCGAGCCGGCGATCGCATCGTTTTGTGAGCGAATCGCGCCGCCGCGAGCTGCAGGTGGCGCTTGAGTCTCGCCCTCGGCGACAGGTGGATCTCCGAGTGCGTTGGGAGTCGTGCCGAGCTGCCCGTAGTCCAAGAGATCGATGCTCGCCGCGTCACCCGCCGAGACGTACAACATGCCGTCTGGCCCAAACGCGACCGAGCCGAGCGAGTGACCGGGAAACTGCTGCGGCCAGTTCTCGATCATCACGTGCTCGAGTCCGCGCATCCCTTCGTCGCCAACTTCGAGGCGCGAGAGCCGGCCCGACGCGAGACAACCCGAGATCGTAGGACCAGGCGGCGTCGGGCACGCATCGGTAGTCGCGCCCGCGACACCCCAGCGCGGTGCCGTCCCGCCGAGTAAGCCGTCGTACGTATAGACGACGTACATATACGGCGTCGCAGGGAAGTCAGGGTGGAGCTCTAGATCGAGCAACCCGCGATCCCAGTAGTTGTATACGTTCGTACGAAGGTCGGCGAACACTCGCGGCTCGCCACCGATCGCAGGATCGAACACTTTGATGAGCCCGCTCTTTTCCGCGATGAAGATGCGGCCATCTTTCGCGAAGCGGACTGCGGTCGGCTTGATCAGGCCGCTCAACACGGTCTGGTCTTGAAAGCCTGGTTGAACAGTCAGTGCCTGCGCAGTTGCCGATATCTCGTGCGGCGCGCCGTCCTCACTACAAGCGACGCACCACAGACAAAGAGCGACCCCGAGCAGGGAAGAAATCCTGTGCATCCCTCACCCTCCGAGCGACACCATAGGCGTCAACTCGGAAGGAGAGGTTGCAGATCGTGCTTAAGCAAAGAAGTTGCTGACACACACTCCGACACGTAACTCCGATGCTCATCCTCCGAAAGTTAGGAGTCGCGTGCCGCGAGATCTTCGGTGATGCGTCCCGTTACATGCTGCACATCGCCCACGTGTACAGCTGCTGCTTCTCCGCATCTGTGAGCGTCAAGCCACTCGAAACCGGTGGCATCACGCCTGCTTTGACCATCGACACCGCCTGCAGCGCATGTGAATCCGCTGCGACCTGCGTGTCGAAGTTGACATTGATCGGTGCCGACTTGCGCTGACCAGCGGCCTTCATCGAGTCGTGGCACATCACGCACTTGTCGAATGCAGCCACGTCTTCGTACGCTGGTATGGAGCCCGCGCAATCCGGATTGGCGGGTGCAGTGGGAGTAGGCGAAGGCGCCGGAGTCGTCTCGCCGTACCCACCGCCATTGTAACCATCGTAGCCAATCGGCTGCGCCGCGGGATCGCTAGTACTGCCGTAGTCGTCCGAACAACCAAACGCAGTCAATGCGAGCAGCGTCATACAGATGAGTCTCGTTGTCATTCCTCTGCCCTCTACTTCGTGATGTGTGTCAGCAAGAATCAGGGCCGGCCCATGACGGCCCTGAAAAGTCGGTAAGCACTAGTTGACGACGCGTAGGTTCGAACGTTGGCGCAACACCGTCGCAGCCTCGGGCGGCCGCCAGCTCGCGCGAAGTTTGTCTTCGGAGCGCGCTGCCAGCGATCCGCTGATCAACGCGGGAATGATGAACGGAATGCCGATCAGCGCGACCGGCACGAGAAACAACAGCATCGGAATGATGGCCAGCGCGATGAACGGCGGCAGCAATAAAGCTGCCGCGATCGTCGTGGTTACGCGCATCACACCACCCAAACGACTGCCGCTTCGAACTTCGTCGTGATTCATCTCGCCCTCCATGTCCGCTCACTCCTTAAATCGCTGCCGGTAGGAGATTGGTTCCATCTCGGCTGCGTGCTGTTACGTGCTGGAATAAATCTGATCGTCAGTTGTTCGCGCTAGGCTCCGGACCTAGGCCAAACTCGACTGGATCGAACGCGCGCCACGCGCCGTCGTTGTGGCCTTCGGTTGCGCCGGCGACGACGTCTCCACTGAAGTAGTAGAGCGGCCACCCGCGATACATGAACTGCCGCATTCCATCCGAGCGCGTGTACTCCTTCAGCTCGCTCGGATTGATCACGGACGGAAGCAGCTGCTTCGTGTCACCGGCGATCGGCCCAAACAGCGGCCGCTTCAGGAGGCAGTCTCCATTGCAGACCGAGATCGGATCGATCATGGCATTTGCCGGTTGGTCATCGATGCAGACGTAGAGCGTTCGACCGAAGCCATCGGTGAGAAACGGACCATTCGTTCCCATCCCGCCGGCCGGTGTAAACGTGCGCGCGGCAGACATGAACGCGAGATAGTCGCGTGCGACGAACCAGCGCCCATCCACGCCATCGCTGGTTACGTCCCGTTTGCCTGCTTCACTCGCACGGCGATACAACGGGTGCCCTTTGTAAGTGGTCTGCCAAGCGCCGTCCTGGCGATGAAACCGCGCAACTTGCGTGAGATCGAGGCCGGCCGTGACGCGCGTGATTTGCAAATCGAACGGCGGCCACGTGCTCGAACAGGCAGTCACGCAGCCCGTTTCGTTCGAGTGCGTGACATCGCCCACGAACATGTAAAGCGGCTCGCCGGCACCGTCCGTGATGAATCCGTCGATACTCGCCGAACGTTCCAAGCGAAGATCGGCGTCACCACCTGCGTCGATCTCCATCACTTGACTCGCATCCATTTCCATCGGCGGCTGACCTGCGTCCATTTTCATCGGCGTGTTCGGTGGTGGTTGTTCGATCACGGGTTCGTCGCCGGGAGGTTCGGTTGCATCAGGTCGATCCGAGCCAGCATCCACTCGAGGTTTCGACGGTCGCTGGCTCGGAACAGGCGCGGCATCGAAGACACGGGAAGCGTCGGAAATCGAAGCATCGGTCGCAGAGATCCCCAAGCCATTCGAGTATCCACTGCAGCCATCAGCGGCAGCGGCAAGCAACACTGCGGTGAGTCTCAGCGCCGCGCACCGGCTCATGATCTAGGGGTTCGGCTTAGAGCCGGACGCCTGCTCCGAGCGAAACCGAGAGGTATTGGTCCGTCGCGCCCTGCGCGCGATAGGCGTCGTCCGGTTGCCCGTTGAAGTCGAAGAACGTGCGCTGATACGAGGCGGCAAAGCGCGCGAAGATGCCTTGGGTCACGTTGTAGCTCGCCGCTGCAGCGAGCTCGAAGCCTGCCGCTTGCGCGCGTGGGAACCACTTGCCGATCTGGCCGACCGACAAGAAGCTGAGGAACGAGCCGTCGAGACCGAGCCGGAGTGATTCGTTCAGCGCGAGCTCACCACCAATTCCGCTTCGAATCATGCGGTAATCCGTGCTCGGTGCAGGCGCACTGATGCCCTCGTCCTCCGACGTGATCGCGAAGCGGTTCATCGCGTAACCCGAGAACGCCGAGAGGTAGTGGTTGCCGACCGGCACGCGAGCGCGCAGACCGAAGTGGTACGAGTCGTAGCGCGAGTTGAACTTGTTGCCGTCGCGGTCGCTCGTCGGCGTGCTGAGGGCGAATGCGCCGCGCAAGTCGAGCCCGAACCACGAGGCGACGCCATCGGTGAACGGAGCTGCCGGATAAAACGCGACGTTGAAGTCGAACATCGGCGCACCGCTCATCGTGTAGTCGCCGAGTGTGGAAGTGATGGGGCTGCTATAGGCGAGGCTACGGAACGGGCTACCGACGCCGACCGAAGCTAGAAACGCAGAGTGTTTGCGGCGCGTCGGCGCGTCGCCGTAGTCGTCCTCCAGATCGGCTGCCGAGGCGAGCTCGGCGTTGTCGGCTGCCTTATCTGCGGGCAGCGTGGTGTCACTCGAGACCGCGGGCGCGCCCGCAGCCGGCGCGGTTTCCGCGGCCGCCGTCGCCGTGCCGTTCGCAGTTACCGCACCACCTGCGCCGTTTGCACCCGTCGCGAACATGATCGCGTAGCGCGACTTACGCCAGAGGTGATCCTTGATCTCGGTGCTCAGCTTCCTCGCGGTCTTACCCGAGAGCCGAGTCCGACCCACGAGCGAGTGTTGCGCGCCGTCGAACACTACGACCGTGAGCTTGAGCTTGCCCGAGCGCTTCTTTACGACGCCCGTCATCCACGCGGACAGCTGCAGCTCACGGCCGAGTGCGACGCGACCCTCGTTCGAGGAAGGGTCGACTCCCAGTCTCTCTGCAGTGCTCTCGACTTGAGCCTGCGACACGATGGTTATACCTGACTGACGCTCCAGGAGGTTCACGATGTCGTCCCGCACTCGATCCGCGTATGGACCATAGAAATCGTGGACGGTGACTCGAGTGTCGGCTCGGGCACCAGAAACCACGAAGGTGCAGAATACGGTTGTTACGAGGATGAGGATTTTGCGGGTCACGGTGTTCCTCCAGGAGCGTCAGTGTTCAGGTCAGCAAATAAGTTTTAAGGGGTCAGTTGCCGCTACCAGCTGCGCCTGCGGCACCGGCAGCTCCAGCTGAACCAGCAGCGCCGTTATTGTTGTTATTGTTGTTGGTGCCGCCGATCCGGTTGCCGTTCGCGTCGACACGCAGCTGCTCACCGAGGCCGAGCGCCGTGACCAAGTCGCGGACGATGGCTTCGAACGAGTCGCGCTGAATGCCGCCACCCTTCGTGCGCAGGGTGACGATCTCGGGCGGGAACGCCTGCGGCGATGCATCGATTGCGCGCTGCAGATCGCTCGACTTCAAGCCGACGACTGAAGCGACGCCGTTGAGGTCGATGATGCCGAGGTGTGTGTCATCGAGCTGATGCATCGTGGTGTTCGACACCTTGACGACGTCGAGCGCCGAGCGCGCAGTGCGATAACGGTTCTGGTCGTCGTCGAACGCCGCCTGCAACTCGTCACGCGTGACGTAGATTGCGAGCACGTCTTCGATCTCTTGTGCGTTGGCACCGGCATTCAGCTGGAAGTCGCGAATCTCGTCGTACTTCGGGAGCTGACCATCCGATTGGTGGCAGTTCATGCAGGAGATGCCGGCTTCGACCGCGCCATCACGCGATGCCGGATCCTGCACGACGTTGTTCGGAGCCTTGTCGAGGCGCACGCCCGCCGCATTTGCGACGAAGTAGCCCTGCAACCCGTTCTCGAGGTTGAAGATCATTTCGCCGCCGTCTTCTTGGAAGTCGAGCGGGTGAGCGAAGATGTTCTTGAGGTCGAGGTTGTTCGCGAAGTCGTAGCTGAGCCACAGCGCACCGCGGTTACCGCCGAGCTCGTGGCGCTCGATCACGCGGTTGTTCTGCGAGGGCCCGGCGTTTGCGAAGCCAGCACGCAGGACCTGCTCGGTGTCGATGTTCTGTTGGACGTTCACGCCGAGCTGTTGCTCCAGGCCTTGCAGCGTGTCGGGCAGCTCGAGCAGCGAGTAGTACAGGGGCGGGCGGCTCGCGTGTGAGATGAACCAATCCGCTTGGATGATCGGGATCTGAGTGTCCGTCTCTTCGCGGATCTGTTCCGACGTGATCTCGTCGAACGGGAACAGGCGCGAGTCCTGGTCGTAGATCACCGAGTACGGGTAGATCGCTTCGAGCGAGTTCCAGGTCTGTGCGTCCCAGAGATAGTCGCGGAGATCGACGCGATAGAGCAGCTTGTCCTTGTCGATCGCGACCGGCTTGATGACGGTGCGGCCGCGCGACAAGCTGTTGATCAGCATCGAAACGGCTTCGCGATAGATTTGAACCTGGTCCGAGCTCACGCCGCCGTTCGACAACGACGAGATGTCGATGTAGCGCATGCGCTCGCGATCGACTGGGTTCGGGAACGAACGCAGGTCGTCGAGCACGTCACGCAAACGCGTGTCGATGCCCACGAATGCGGCCGTGTTTGCACTCGGTAGGTTCCAGTCCTCGGCACCGCAGCTGATCCATTCTTTGATCGCGGCGATGTCGGTCGGACCGGGTCGCTTCAGCACGTCTGCAGGCGGCATGCTGCCACCGGAGATGCGCTTGAAGACCAGCGACATGTCCGGCTGATCCGCGACGACTTTGCCGCTCGCGAGCAGCGCGGATACGTCGAGGATCGTGTTGAAGCCGGCCTTGGGCATTGCCACGTTGCCATGGCAGCTGCTGCAATAGGTCGTCAGCGTGGCTTCAGCCTTCGCCGGCGCAGTACTGCACGCGGATGGTGGAGTGTTCGTCGGTGGCGGGTTGTTCGTCGGTGGCGGGTTGTTTGTCGGTGGCGGAGTATTCATCGCCATGCCGCCGCTACCCGCAGTGCCGGACGGAGTGTTCGGCTTGGTTGCTGGGGGATCATCGGACGGTTCGTCTGGCGTTGACGGATCCGGTTCGGTGTTTGCCGGAGGATCGTCTTGCTTGTTCTGCCCCTCCGGACCCGCTCCGACGAACGCTTCGCAAGCTGCCAAGCAGAACGTTGCAACGAGCATGGGTGCGATGATGTGCGCAGTCTTGATGCGATCTCTTGCTGTTCGGTCGGTCATCGGAAGCCCTCCCTGCGTGAACACGAACGTCCTTTTGTCCGCGTCGTTCGCAGCGAACAGCACAAGAGCAACTGACGTACCAGCGATGAAAAGCGCTGAAACTCGAGGAAAACGCGCGCTCGAGCTCAACACACACCGTTCTGGCAACACACAGTGTTGGTGCGGACCAACAGGATCTGCGCCGCCAGCAGCTGCAAGCGCCGCCAGCAGCTGCAGTGGCCTTTTGGTCCGAAACCGACCTCTCGAGCTACATCCTTCGAGTGACCAGCACGTATCCCTCGCCTATGCGTGAAGACGAGCAAACGATCGAAGCCTTGATTCGCCCCAGCCGCCCGCTCAGTCGGGTCTCCATCCAGGTGATCGATGGCAAAGCGCGCGGCCTGTCGGTCGAGCTGTTGCCGAATCAGCCTGTCAGCATCGGTAAGTCACCTGACAATCAGCTCCACTTGGACGACATGACAGTCAGTCGTTACCACGTGGAGCTCGTCCTGCGGCGCGGCGAGATCGAGGTGCGAGATCTCGAAAGTATGAATGGGACGTATATCGGGGAAGTGCGAGTCTCTCGCGTCCTCGTCCGCCCCGGCACCAAGCTCACGATCGGCGCGAACACGATCTTGCTCCACTCGCAGGTGGGTGACCTACCTTCGATCCGTCCGGAGCCGGAAGGCGAGGTCGAGGTGCCGGGTGTGATCGCGCAAAGCCCGGCGATGCGCAAGGTGCTTCAGAGCATCGGGCGGCTCGCGGGCAGCAACGTGACGGTGCTGCTGCAGGGCGAGACAGGCACGGGCAAAGAGGTGCTCGCTCGTGCGCTTCACGACTTGAGTGATCGCCGCGATGCGCCGTTCGAGGTCGTGGACTGTGGCTCGATGGCGCCGACGTTGATCGCGTCTGAGCTGTTCGGGCACGAGCGGGGCGCGTTCACCGGTGCACACGGCGAGCATGCCGGCGCGTTCGAGCGCGCGCACGGCGGTACTGTATTTCTCGATGAAATTGGCGAGCTGCCGATCGATCTGCAGCCGATGTTACTCGGCGTGCTCGAGCGCCGGCGTTTCAAGCGTGTCGGTGGCGTGCGCGAGCGCAGCGTGAACGTGCGCGTGGTTGCGGCGACGCACCGCGACCTGCGAAACGCGACGAACTTGGGTACGTTCCGCGCGGATCTGTACTTTCGGTTGGCGGTCGCGCGTGTGGTGATTCCGCCGCTGCGTGAGCGTCCGGATGACATCGCGCCGCTCGTGCGTCGCTTTGCGGAGCAGTTGACCGGCGATCCGAATGCTCAGCCATTCGACAATCAGACATTGACGGCGCTCGAAGCACATCCGTGGAGCGGCAACGTCCGCGAGCTGCGGAACGTGGTCGAGAGTGCGGTCGCGCTCGGCTCGGTCGTGCTCGAGGGTGAAACAGGCGGTGAGTTGCCGTCGGTGGCTGCGCTCGAGCAGGCGGCGGCGTTGCCGGAGACGTTGTTGTCGTTGCCGTACCGAGAGGCGAGGGCGCACGCGGTCGCAGGGTTCGAGCGAGCCTATCTGCGGCGCCTGACTGCAGCCTGCGGCGGCAATGCCTCGGAGGCTGCGCGCCGGGCGAAGATGGATCGCCCGTACTTGTTGGGGTTGTTGCGCAAGCATGGGTTGCGCTAACAGCGAGCCATAACAGCGAGTCGCGTTGCGCGGCTCGCAATCTGCGGACGCGGCTTGCCACGTCCGTGAGGCGCCCAACAGCCTCTCAAAACTGATTCTGAAACCGGCAGCAGCCGCATCGCAGTCGCCGGCAGCGCGCGAGCGTGCGCCAGCACGACGAGCCCACTCCGCCGCT
>DASRXR010000869.1:0-17428 GCA_035687405.1 Polyangiales bacterium | reverse complement strand
GGTGCAGCTGGCAGCGGCGGTGTGCCAGACCTGCTCGATCCAGACGCCAGTGGCGGCGGCGCCACCGGTCCATGCAAGGACCTTCAGCTGTTCTGCTTCGACATCTTCGACATGTTCATCTTCAATCCAGACTGCTTCACCTGCAACAACGGTGACGGCTGCATGGACTGCGTCGACTTCTTAGCGATCTAGAGGCCGTTCCTAGTCGATCGCTAGGCCGACCACGAGCGCGAGCAGGCTGATCCCGCCGAGTACCGCGCGAAGGAGGTGGGAGTACTCCCAGCGCGAGCGCAAACGCGACCAACCCGCTGCAGCCATCGGCGGCCGTGGCAACGGGTGGGTCGCGAAAAAGCCGACCGGCGCGATGCTCTGCGCCGTCGCGCGCACCAGCCAAAACTGATTTGCGGGATGCGTGATCGTCCAGTATGCGCCGTGCATGGCCGCGAGCGCGACGAACGCAGCGACGGTCCAACCGAGCGAAGCCGATTGAGCCGGCGTTACGAGCGCGAGCAGCAACGTCGAGCCCAAGCCACCCGCCTCGCCGACCAGACCCGTGATCGTGAAGGTCGGGTAGTAGATCGACTGCGTCGCGTTGTAGTGCTCGCGGTCGAGCCGCAGCTTACCGGGTAGTTCGAGCGCGTGGGCGGCCGCGAGTGCCATCGCAACGGATGCGAGTAGCACGCTGACGATTTGGAGCGTTACGAACATGACTGTGCTCCTTACCTGTTACATGCACACGCTGGGTACGCGCGTCCAGCCGACCTGAGCCGGCTAGGTACGCGCATGTCACACCGCCTAAAAATGTCAGTTCGACAACTATGCGAGTGGGCTCGGAGTTTCGTGCGCGCACGGCTACGAGGACGCGCACGCGCACGGCTACGAGGACGTGCACGAGGACGCTACGAGGATGTGCACGAGGACGGCTACGAGGACGAGGCCCCGCTGGGAGCGTCACGCCCGAGCAACATCTTCCCGGTCGCGCCCGCCGGATGCTTCTTCCCGTCGAACACCTCGAGCCCGCGCAGGAACGTTTGGTGCACGACTCCTGTCAGATCCATGCCGAGGTACGGCGAGACGCGATGCTTGAAGAACAAGCCTTGCTCGCGCACGACGAACTTCTCATCCGGGTCCCAGACGACGAGGTCGGCGTCGTAGCCAGCTGCGATCTGCCCTTTACGCGACGACAAGCCCGCGAACTTCGCAGGGTTCGCGCTCGTCCACTTCGCGAGCTGCGCGAGCGATGCACCTCGTTCGCGCGCGTGAGTCCACAAGGTCGACAACCCGAGCTGCAACGACGCGATCCCACCCCAGGCATCGTGGAAGTGTCCGCGCTCGAACTGTTTGAGCTGAGGGGTGCACGGGCTGTGATCGGTGATCACGAAGTCGATCACGCCCTCGAGCAATCCTCGCCAGAGAGCTTCGCGGTTTTCGTGCTCGCGGATCGGCGGCGCACACTTGTACTGCGTCGCGCCATCGGGGATCTGCTCCGCTTCGAGACACAAGTAATGCGGACAAGTCTCGACACTGATCGAGAGCCCCTCCGCTTTCGCCGCGCGGATCGCGAGGATCGACGTCGCCGCCGATAGATGCACGACGTGAACATGGCAACCGGTCTCGCGCGACAGCTCGATGAGCTGTGAGATCGCGGCGTCTTCCCACGACTTCGGCCGCGACTCCAGATAGCCCTGGTACACGCGCGGATCGTGCTCGTGAATGTCCGCGCCTAAGTCGAGCTCGGCGTGGGCGAGTAGCGGCAGACCGCTCGCGCGTAGGATCGGCATCGCCGTTCGCAGATCCTCGCGCGTGGCGTTCGGAAACTCGTCGATGCCCGAGTGCACCATGAACGCCTTGCAGCCGAGCACACCGGCTTGGGCGAGCGCAGGGAGCTCCGGCGCATTGCCCGGGATGACGCCTCCCCAGAAACCGACGTCGACGTAACACTTGTCGCGACACGCCGCGAGCTTGGTCTCGAACGCGGCTGCGGTGGTCGTGACCGGAATGCAGTTGAGCGGCATGTCGACGAGGCTCGTCACACCGCCTGCAGCCGCAGCCCGCGTCGCCGTCTCGTAGCCCTCCCACTCCGTGCGACCAGGCTCGTTCACATGGACGTGACAGTCGACTAAACCCGGCGAGACCACGTACGACCCGGCGTCGACGACTGCGTAACTCGGAGGCGCGCTCGTCGCGACGCCTTCGATTCGCCCATCCCCGCCGACGAGCACGAATCCTGAGACCAGCGCATCGCCCGAGACGATACGCATACTACGAAGCGCCCATGGTTTCATTCGGCTGCTCCTCCGGCGACCTTCAACGCCGCTGGCTGCGGCGCCTTCACGGCGATAATACGATACGTGACTCCGCCCACCACGACTCCGATGAACCAAGCGAAGTTTGCCAGGTCCTTGAATGGGCCCGGGTGTTCCATGAAGCCCGGCAAAAAGCTCATCACCAGACCGACGACCACGCCCGGCACGAGCGCCTTGATCGCAAGCCAGTTCACGCCTTTGTCGAAGTAATAGGCGCCGGTCGGGCTCTCGCTGTACAGGTCGTCAATCACGACTTTCTGCTTCTTCACCAGATAGAAGTCGATCACGAGGATGCCGAACAGCGGGCCGATGAACGATGCCAGCACGTCGAGAGTGTAGTGGATGACCGCCGGCGAGTTGAACAGGTTCCAGGGCGTGATGAAGATGGCGCCACACGCGGCCAACATGCCGCCGGCGCGCCAGCTGATGCGCCGCGGTGCGATGTTCGAGAAGTCGAACGCGGCGGAAACGAAGTTCGCGACGATGTTGATGCCGATCGTCGCGGTGATGAACGTGAACGCGCCGACGACTGCTGCAAACGTCGAGTCGATCAAGCCGACTGTCTCGATCGGGTCGTGCACGAACTTGCCGAACACGGGCAGCGTGCCGGCGGTCGTGATCACGGTGACGATCGAGAAGAACAAGAAGTTGACCGGTAAACCCCAGAAGTTGCCGACCTTCACGTCCGTATACGTCTTGCAGTAGCGTGAGAAGTCCCCGAAGTTCAGCATCGGGCCCGAGAAGTAACTGACGACGAGCGCGATCGCGACGAGCACCTGCCAGAACGCTGCGCCGCCGGTCAACTTGTGCTCGCCTTCGCTCAAGTCGAACGACAAGCGCGCGAATCCGGCCTTCCATACGATCCAAACCGCGAGCGCGACCATGACCACGTACACCGCGGGGCCCGCCCAGTCGATGAACCGCTTGATCGCTTCCATGCCGTTCCAGAACACGACTGCCTGCAGCGTCCACATCGTCATGAAGCCGAACCAGCCGAGCGCGGATAAGCCGAGAAACGAGTGGTCCAGCGTCGCGTACGGTTTGAGATCCGGAAGGAACCTCAGGATTACAATGATGAGGGCATGCGATGCGAGATACGTCTGAATGCCGTACCACGCGACCGCGATCAGGCCGCGAATCATCGCAGGCACGTACGCGCCGTACACGCCGAACGAGAGACGGGATGCGACCGGGTAGGGAACACCGGTGACTTGGCTCGGTTTCGCAACGAGGTTGCAGAGGAACAACACGAGCGTGATGCCGACTAACAATGCGATCAACACTTGCCAACTGCTCAGCCCGAGGGAGAACAAGCTCGCGGCGAACACGTAGCCGCCGACGCTATGCACGTCCGACATCCAAAACGCGAAGATGTTGTACCAACCCCAGGTCTGTTGGTTGGTTTTGACTAAAGACCCCAAGTCTTCGTTGTAGAGCCTCTTGCTATAGCCTTCGGGGATGTCTCCTCCGGAGGGTTGCGTGCTCGTGTGCATGACAGGGACCTTTCTCGGCGCGGTGCGCCGTTACCGCGTCGATGATTTGATCAGTGGGTAGGCGTAAGAGATGGCTTTGCTCGTGCCGAGGCCTTGTGCGACGAGGGCTTCGACGAGCGTGACAGCCGCGGCGACTCCGTCGACGACCGGCACCGACAGGTCTTGCGAGAGGCGTGCGGTCCAGTGACTCATGCCGCCGCAGCCCAAGACCAAACACTCCGCGTGATCGCGTGCGACGACCGTGCGCGCTTTGTCGAGCAAGATCGTGTACGCGCTGTCGCTCTCGAGATCGAGCACCGGTAGCCCCGATGCGTGGATGCTGAAGTTATGTCCCGACCAGCCGTTTGCGATCGCGTTGCGTTCGAGGATCGTGACCGAGCGTTGCAAGCTGGTCAGAACCGAAAAGCGCGCCGAGATCAACGACGCCGCGTGGACGGCCGCTTCACCGATGCCGATCACGGGGCACTCGACGAGCTCGCGAGCGGCGTGCAAGCCCGTGTCGTCGAAGCAGGCGATCACGATGCCGTCGATCGGCTGAGCTGTAGTCAGCTCGCGAATCAGGCTGAGCATGTGATAGGCCGCCGCGATTCCATCGGCGTTGCCTTCGATACTCGCGACCCCGCCGGCGGGTGAGCGCGCGATGATTTCGGTGTCGGGCCGGCAGACTCGCTTGGCCGACGCTTCGATCCCGCGCGTCATCGTCAAGGTCGTGTTCGGGTTGATCACCAGGATTTTCATCGGCTCTCCCTCTGCAGTGTCAGTAGCGAAGCGTCGTGCCGAGCTCGAAGACGAAGCCTTCCTTGAAGCCTTGAATCGCGTCGGTGCCGATCTGCGCGCGGAAGTCGGCGCGGATGTCCCAGTTCACGCCGTCGTTGACTTGATCGAATACCTGCCAGCGCGGGGCGAGCGTGATCTCTTGCGAGTCGAACAGCTCGTTGCCGTCGCGGTCGTCGTAGTGCGCGAATGAGCCGCGCAAGCCGAGGAGCCAGTGCCGCGTGAACGCGTACTTCAGGAACAGCATCGCGCCGTTGCTCGCCCATAGGCCGCCGTCGGCGCCGTTGATCTCGTCCTGACGGTTGTACTCCGCTGCAACGCCGAAGTTGCCGACGGTGTACTGCACCCAGACGTTCACGAGCGTGCGGTTCTGATCGACGAAATCGAGTGCGCCGTGATCGTTGTAGCGTTCGTAGGCAAAGTCGGCGCGCACCGTGAACGCGTACCAATCGAAGCCGGCGCTCACTTCGAAGCTCGGGTCTTCCAGATCGGTGTCGCCGGTCCACGCGCCATCGATGAAGCTGCCGTACGCGACGAACACGAAGTCGTTGCCAGCGAGGCTGATCGGTGCGGCTTTGTAGACGAGTGCGACGCCGTTTTGCAGATACGCGAAGATGCCGCCGAACGCGGAGATGCGCGTGAAACGCTTCCAAGGCTCGGCACCTTCATAGCCGGATGGGCTGATGATGCGTCCGATTTTGAGATCCAAGCCGAAGTCGAAGTGGTAGCCGATGAACGCCGCTTCGATGCGGAACTGGTTCTTGTCCAGCTGATCGTTTCCGAAGACGTCGCCGCCTCTGCCTTCGAACTCAGCATGGCTGAACAGGCCACTCTTCTTGTGGCTGTAGTCGACGTCCAGCTGATACTGACTCAACTGGAGCGAGTTCTGATTGTCATTGGCGTGCCGAAAGAACACGTCAGCGTTGCCTGTGAGGGACAGATTGTCTGTTAGTACGACCTGCGCGTGAGCCATACCCGCAGGAACGATCAGGCAAGCGAAGACGACAACGGCGCTACGAACGAAGCGGTACGAGGCCATGCGCCGACGTTACGTACGCGTGTGTTGCGAATGCACTTCGTGGCGACGAAAACTGAGCGCATGCGTGAAAGTGATCGAACGCGCGCAACGTCTCGCGAGCGTTGCAAGAACATGTCGAGTTCCGCAGCACACCCCGCTTGACGAAAGTGATTTCTGCGCTAAATCATTCATGAAGTAAACGATTCCTGTGAATCTGGGGAAGGGAGCACCTCATGACGACTGCAAATCAGGGCAAAGTTGCGCTCATCGCGGGCGCGAGTAAGGGCATCGGAGCTGCAACTGCGCTTGCGTTTGCGCGTGCTGGCTACGCCGTCGCGATCGGGGCTCGCAGCTTCGATGCGCTACAAAGCGTGGCGTCTCAAGTTGAGGCGGAAGGCGGCCAGGCGCTTCCAGTAAAACTAGATGTCGGGGATGTCAGCTCGTCGGAGCAGTTCGTGAAGCAGACGCTCGAACGTTTCGGCCGGCTCGATGCGGCATTCAACAATGCGACCGATGGTCCGATGCCGGCACCACTCGCGGATATCGATCCCGAACAGTTCGACATTGGCATTCGAGCGAACATTCGTGGGACGTTTCTCGGGATGAAGTATCAGATCAAAGCGATGTTGCAGTCAGGTGGTGGAAACATCGTGAACATGGCGTCAGTTGCGGGCATGCGTGGCTTCACGACGCTCGGCGCCTACGTGGCAGGCAAAGCCGGCATCATCGGGCTGACGAAAGTCGCAGCGCTCGACTACGCCGACCAGGGGATCCGCGTAAACGTCGTGGCGCCGGGTCCAATTCTGACACACCACATCGCTGCCGCAGGTGCGGACGCGCAGAAGGGCGCCGCGATGTCGACGCCGATGCAGCGCATCGGCCAGGTCGAAGAAGTCGCGTCAGTCGTGTTGTGGCTGTGTTCGGATCAGTCGTCGTTCGTGACCGGCGCAGTGATTCCGATCGACGGAGGCCAGTTCGCCGGCCTCAAACCGCCGCGTGTGTATCGGCCTGGCCAGGGCGTGAAACAAGTCGGCGGCGCTTGATCGACACGCGCTGACGTCAGTCGCTGATGCTTCGGTCGACGAACCTCAGCCGAATGCCGGCTTGCAAGCCGATGCCTTTGGCGAGCGGCCCGCCTTTGTCTTTTCGAATTGCGCCGAGCGCCGTGAGCGTGAATTGCAAAGGCCCGATGATGTTGACCGCCGTGATCAATTGACCTCGAAAGGTGTGCTGGTCGAGCTCGGTCGGTGCGTTCCAGTAGTAGAGGAGGTTGCCCTCGAGCTGGACCGTTCCGTTGCTCAGCGCGACCGTCCACGGCTTCAGCAAGAGCTCCGCGCCGATACCGGGATAGATCTTCGAGTCGGGTTGAAACACTTCGTACTGGAAACCAGCCGACAGTTTGAAGGACAGAACCCGACTAAAGATCGAGCGCAAGCCGGCTTCAGGCCGCACCAGTAAGTGGTGATACGCGGCGTCGCCCTGCTCGAACTCGGTCTCGAGATAGCCTTCGACGAACGGGTGCGGATACAACAGCGGTTGTGGCCAGAGCCCGCGGTACGTGTACGTGCTCTGCAGGAACAGCAAATCCTGCGCGGTCGTGTTCGTCGTGAAGTTCCGGTCGAAGGCGATTTGGAGCGCATTTTCGAACAAGAACTTTGGCGAGTCGGCATCGAGGTTCAAGAGTAAGAGCGCTCCGAGCTGCTGCGAGTCGTTCACCTGCAGCGCGGGCTCGTCGTAGACCGAGTTTGGATTGTCGATCTCCGTGAGATTCGCTTGGATCTGGCCATCCGCGCGAAGCACCCACTGCGTGCTCTGCGCCGGGTCGCGCACCGTGTTCCGCGGATCGACGGTCGAGGCCACGTCGAGATGCGACGCGAGCGCGCGGCGAAGTGTGGCTCCCGGCTCGTCGATCAGCGACCAATTCGCACCATCCGGAAGGCGCTTCGATCGCGCGAGCACCGCTGTCGTCACGATTCGATAGCGTGCACCGACGACCGGAATGCGCCCGGCGATCAGCGCATCGCCGTGGTCGGTACTCGTGCCGATCAAGGCGAGGGGGCGCGGGCCAGCGAGGACCTTGTTCAAGTTCCCGAGCCAATCGAGCGTCACGTTCGCGGCTACGAGCGGCGAGTCGAGCAGCACCGCGCGCTCCATTTGCCCGATCTGTAGGTCCGCGCCCGCGGGCTGCGAGAACGAACCGTCGTAGACCAGCGGATCGACGACCGCGAGGTCCGCTCCGGCGATCTGCCGCACTGCGTCACCACCGAGTTGCACGAGGTCCGCAGCTGTGAGCGGCGTAGCGAGGTGCCCGCCCGCGAGCGCCTTCCCACGCGCCTCGCAGAAACCCGCGCCGAGCTGCTGCACGCGCGTCGCGAGGTCCGCGTCCCGCTCGTTCAATTGCACGCTGCGGGCAAACACGTCGGAGTCGCGCGAATCGAGCAACTTCGTCACGCGCAGACCCATCAGCACACCCGCGCGAGCACCGACGATCGCCGGATGCACGTCGAGAGGCCGCAAGAACAGCAAGTTCTCGCCCGCGCTCGGGCTGATCAGTAAGTCCGGCCGAACATCGGGCGGCATCGGTGCGACGAAATTCGCGACGTTGACCGACGCGTCTGGGCCGTGGTCGATGCTCGCGACGATCAGCTCCGCGCCGGCTTCACGTGCTTGCACCGTGAGCGCAACGAGCGTGTCGGCCGCCGAACGCAGCTCGAAGCGGCGCCCGGATGCAGGCTGAACACGGCCGAGCAAGTCGTCGGGTAAGAGTGAAATGAACGCGTACCGGCGACCGTTACGCTCGAAGATCGGCAGCGACTCGTCGGCAGTCAGCCACGGTTCACACCAGGCTTGGCCGCCACAGTCGATGTTGCTCGCGAGAATGGCGACGCCGCGTTGCTTCAGCTCGTACGACAGGCCCGGCTCGCGAAACAATGCCCCACTCACATCCGCCACGCCGACTGCGATCGCAGTGAAGCCCGCGGCTGCGATCAGGTCCGCGAGTGCGGCCGGCTGTTCCTTCGCGGCCCAGGCGATCAACGGGTGATCTCCGAGCGCGCCAGCAGCTGCGACGCCGAGACCGGCGACGGTCGACGAATGTTTCAACGTCGACGCGATCTTGATCGCGACGTCAGTACCCTCGAGACCCTGCGGCCCACAGTGGGCCGCTCCGAACGAGTTCGCCCAACCGGCCGTGGTCCACAGGACGAGCGGTCCGACCGGTGGCGGCGCAGGTTGCTCCGGGGCTGGGGGAATCACCGGCTCTTTGGGTTCCTTGCCCTTCGGCCCCTTCGCGGGCTTCTCCTTTTCCGGCGCAGCTGGTGGCGGCGCAACGCCGGCATCCGCAACCTCGGGTGGCGCGACCGGCGGCGGCACGGCGTCCGGATTCACGATTTGCTCGAGTGAGACCGGCGTATCACCGCGCGGTGGCTCCGCAGGTGGCGCTTCTTCGGCGCTAGGTGGGCCCTCGGGGGGAACCGCCGCGTCCGGATTTGTCTGCGCCTCGGGCGCCGCGACCCCTGCATCCGCGTTGACCAGCTCGGCTGGAGCTGGGGTGACGGAACCGGCTGGCGGCGACTGTGGCGCTTCTGTCTGCTGTGCTGCAGCGACGCCGGCGAAACAGAACCCGATCGCGAGAGAGAGCAGACCTAAGCCACGATGCGAAGTGTACATCGCGGCCGTTTTTACATCGTGCGCGCCGATTTACCGCACGAATTCAGCCTCGGCTATTTCCCGCAACATTTCTTGTACTTCTTGCCCGAGCCGCAGGGACAGGCGTCGTTACGGCCGATCTTCGGCCCGGACCGAACTATCGGCGCACCACCCACGCGCTGCCCATCCACGAAGAACCAGCGCCCGTCGATGCGCTTGAACTGCGAGCGCTCGTGATGCACGTGGTCGGTCTCGTCGCGGCGATAGCGCGCGATGAATTCGACTTCGCCAGTGGAATCGCCTTCGCCACCCTTCTCGGTGCTGACGATCTCGAGGCCTTGCCACTCGGCTTGCTTCGACCAGCGCTCAGTCTCCGTGCGATCGATGTTGTGACGCGTATCCGGAGAGTGCGACGTGATCAGATAGTCGATCGCACCGGTCGCGTACGCGACGTAGCGCGAAGCCATCAGCTCAGCCGCGGTCTTGGGTGCCGCTTTGCCATCGATAAAAGGGCGAGCAAACGCTTCCAGCGCTTCGGGTTCGCGAAATGGGATTTCCATGAGGGCGCGTAGCATGGCCGTACATGGCGTCGATGCGCAAGCGCGCTCGTCAGCCGGCTGCCGAGCTCATGGACTGAAGGTCAAGATCGCGTATCCGGCGCCGCCTGCTGCACAATCATCCGTCGCGCCGGTGGCATTGCCCGCCGGGATCGATGCACTTCCGAACGGCACACCCATCGTGCCCGCGTGTTGGGTCGTTCCCAGACACAGTCCGCCGCCACCAGCTGCACCACACGCGCCTTGGCTTCCGACTCCACCATTGCCGGAGCAGCCGTCGCCACCGGTTCCACCCGCCGACACGCCCCACCAACCGCCGGCTTCACCACCGCTACCACCGCCGCCGCCCGCGACGACCGTGAGCGTTCCGCCCATGAGCAACACCGTTGCTGCGCCGCCGCCACCACCTTGACCGCCCGGCGGATCCCACGGTTGCCCTTGTGCACCTTGGCCACCGCCGCCACCGCCGTAGCAACCCTTACCGCCGTCACCACCTTGCGATGCATTGCCGCCGTTGCCGCCACCAGCTGCCAGCGTGTCGCCGCCGGGGGCACCATTCGTCGTGCCACCCGAGCCGCCGGCGTAACTCGTCGAACCTGGATTCGTGCCACCCGCGTTACAGCCGCTCGCACCGCCGTTGCCCACGTGAAGCGTGAGCGCACCCCCGATCGTCAACGAGCTCGACGCGAAGCCTCCCGCACCACCGCGGCCGCTACTGCCCGCACTCCACGAAACCGACTTGCCACCGGAGGCGCCACCACCGCCCCACAGCTGAACCGTCACGTGGCTACACGCACTCGGCACGCTGATGTTCGCATACGTACCCGGCGCGAACGTTTGCGGCGTCCGGTCGCACGAGTGTTCGTCGACCGTGCCATCGCAGTCGTCGTCCAAGCCATCGGCAGGCTCGCCATCGATCGCGGTGCTCGGCGTGTTAGGGACACAACCATCGACCAGCGCGCCGCCCGAGCAGGTGATCGTGCCGGACTGCGCGCAGGCGCCGATGCCGCAGCTGCTCGCGACCGGAATGTACTCTTCATCGCTCTTGCCATCGCAGTCGTCGTCGATGCCGTCGCAGGCCGCATCGGTAGCGCCGGTGCGCATCACGCTGCAGCTGTCGACCTCGCGGCCTCCGACGCACTTGAGCGTGCCTTGTGCGGCGCAGGCTTGCGATCCACACGTCGTGACTCCGCTCAGGTAGTTTTCGTCGGTCTTGCCGTCGCAGTCGTCATCGACGCCGTCGCACGTCGCATCGCTCGGCCCGCGCGGCAGCCCGGGAGCACACGCGGTGACGACACCTTCGAGACACGACGACGGCAGATTTGTGGTGCGGCAGTAACCCGTGCCGCAGCTAGCGTCGACGACGAAGAACGCCGGATCGATCCCATCACACGTGTAGCTCGAGATCTGGCCCGCGTCTTCGACACCGCCATTGGCTGCAGCGTCGCTGACGGCGGCGTCGCCACTCGGCCCGCCGTCCGGATCCCCGTCGTTGTTCATCCCCCCACCGTGTCCGAATGGTATGAGATGAATGCCGATCCGCCCGCAGCCCGAGAGTGCGAGTAAGGCGAATAGCGCGATCCACCGAACGCTACGGGTGCGACCGGCACGACTTCGAACTGCGACTCCGACTTCTCGCTGCACTGACAGACTTTTTAATCTCACCAATGGATGGCATGCGAGATCAACCGCCGCTCAGTGTGTAGGCACGCCTTCGCTCACATGTGGCATTTCTAGTTGCGGCTTCGGGCGGCTGAAACGGTCGAGAATCAAGTACACGACCGGTGTCGTAAACATCGTGAAAAACTGGGACACCGCCAAGCCGCCCACAATTGCGACACCGAGAGGCTGCCGCAATTCCGAGCCCATTCCGCTGCCGAACATCAGTGGTACCGCGCCGAGCAGCGCAGCCAAGGTCGTCATCATGATCGGGCGCATCCGCAAACTCGCGGCGCGGATGATTGCGGCCTCGGCTGACAAGCCCTCTTTGCGCTCGGCCTCGATCGCGAAGTCTACGAGCATGATCGCGTTCTTCTTCACGATGCCGATCAGCAAGATGATGCCGACGAGTGCGATCAAGTTCAGATCGATCCCGAACAAGCGCAACGCGATCACGGCGCCGACGCCGGCGGAAGGCAACGTGGACAAGATCGTGATCGGATGGATGTAGCTCTCATACAGCACGCCGAGCACCACGTAGACCGCGAGCAGGGCGATCAGGATCAACAGCGGTTGTTGTTTGAGTGAGTCCGCAAACACGCGGGCAGTGCCCTGAAAGCCCGCCCGCATGCTCGAGGGTAAGCCGACGCGGATTTGGGCTTGTCGAATCGCTTCAGTCGCTTGACCGAGCGACACGCCGGGCGCGAGGTTGAACGACAGCGTCGTCGACGGGAACTGGCCTTGGTGATTGACCGCCGTCGCGGCATAGGTCGGCGACGTATGGCCGAGCATGCTCAGCGGAACCAGGCCGCCGTCGGCTGCACGAAGGTACAACAACTTCACCGCTTCCGGACCCGTGCGCATCGACGGCTTCATCTCCATCACGACGCGGTACTGGTTTCGTTCCGTATACATCGTCGCGACTTGCCGCTGTCCGAACGCGGAGTAGAGCGCGCTGTCGATCTGGGACGGCGTGATGCCGTAGCGACCTGCCGTGTCGCGATCGATCTTGAAGTCGAGTTGCAAACCCGCGGTCTGCTGATCGGTCGCGACGTCGCGCAACTCCGGCATCGTCTTCAGCTCGTCCACGAGCCGCGGCGCCCAGGTCTTCAAATTTTCGAGGCTCGCGTCCTGGAGGGTGTACTGAAACTGCGTTCGCGATTGGCGCCCGCCGACGCGCAGGTCTTGGCCCGCCTGCAGAAACAGCTGCACACCTTCGACGCGCACGAGCGCCTTTCGCAGGCGGCCGATCACTTCGTCCGGCGTCGACGTACGCGGAGGCAGATTCTTGAGCGCGATGAACATCGAGCCCGTGTTGAGCGAGTTGCCGCCGGGGCCAGCCCCCAGAAACGCGACGACGTGATCGACATCCGGATCTTTCGCGACGATCGCTTGCACGCGCTCCGAGCGCTCTCTCATCGAGTTGAACGACGTGTCCTGCGGACCTTGAATCGAGCCCTGCAGCACGCCCGTATCTTGCTGCGGGAACAGCCCCTTCGGTGCGGTCGCGATCAGCCAACCCGCGAGGCCCGTCATCGCGAGTGTGAGGAGCAATGTCGGGCCGCGGTGTTTCAGTACCCAACGCAACCCACGCTCGTAGCTGGCGTGCAGCGCGAGCCACGGCCGCTCGAGCAGCTGGCTGAACTTGCTCTCCGGCCCTTCGCGATGCCGCAAGAGGTGGCCGCACAGCATCGGCGTGAGCGTGAGCGACACCACCGCCGAGAGCACGATCGCGACGGCGAGTGTCACCGCAAACTCGCGGAACAAGCGCCCGACGACGCCGCCCATCAAGAGCAGCGGAATGAATGCAGCCAACAGCGACACCGTGATCGAGACGATCGTGAAGCCGATCTCGCGCGCGCCCTGCATTGCGGCTTTGAGCGGCTTCATGCCGCGCTCGATGCAGCGCTGGATGTTCTCGGTCACGACGATCGCGTCGTCGACCACAAATCCAGTCGCGATCGTCAGCGCCATCAGCGACAGGTTGTTCAGCGTGAAGTCACACAACCACATCACCGCGAACGTGCCGACGAGCGACAGCGGCACTGCCACGCTCGGAATGAACGTCGCGCGAACCGAGCGCAAGAAAACGAACACCACGAGCGTGACCAGAATGACGCTCAGGAGCAGCGTGCGTTCGACTTCGTGGAACGACGCCGCGATCGTCTGCGAGCGATCGAGCGCGACTTCGAGCTTCATGCTCGGATTGATCGACGCGGACAGCTCGGGCAAGAGCGCTTTGATTCGGTCGATCGTCTCGAGGATGTTCGCGCCAGGTTCGCGCCGAACGAGCAAGAGCACCGAACGAACGCCGTTGCTCCACGCCGCAGCTTGCGTGTTTTCGACGCCGTCTTGAACATCGGCGATGTCTCGCAGCCGCACGACGTGGTCGCCGCTGCTCTTCAAGATCAGGTTCGCGTACGGCGCCGCAGTCAGCATCTGATCGTTCGCTGCGAGCGCGACCGCGCGCGTCGGGCCGTGCTGCACGCCTTTCGGCCGATTTGTCGTGCTCGTGTTGAGCGTGGCGCGCACGTCGTCGAGGGTGAGACCCGCGCCTGCGGCGGCGGTGGGATCGACCTGCACCCGGACGGCGGGTTGTTGCGCCCCACCGACGAAGACTTGGCCGACGCCGGAGACTTGCGAGATCTTCTGCGCGAGCACCGTATTTGCGGAGTCGTAGACTTCCGAGAGCGGCAGCGCAGGTGAGCTGAGCGACAAGATCAGGATCGGCGCGTCGGCCGGATTGATCTTGCGGTAGTTCGGGCGCGTCGGAAGGTTCGGCGGCAAGTCCGCGTAGGCGGCGTTGATCGCAGCTTGAACGTCGCGCGCCGCGGACTCGACCGGGCGATCGAGATCGAACTGGAGCGTGATCGAGGTCGCACCGAGCGAGCTGGTCGAGGTGATCTCGGTCACGCCCGAGATGCGACCGAAGCGGCGTTCGAGCGGCGTTGCGACGGCCGTGGCCATCGTTTCAGGGCTCGCGCCGGGGAGCGCGGCGTTCACGCTGATCGTCGGAAAGTCGACGCGCGGCAGCGGCGCGACCGGCAGAATCGTGTAGGCCGCACTGCCCGCGAGCAGCACCGCAGCGGAAAGCAGAATCGTGGCGACCGGTCGCCGGATGAATGGATCCGAGATGCTCACGACTGCGCTCCGGCCCGTTGTGCAGCTGCTGGCGGCGCAGTACTCGGACTCGCCGGCGGCGCTTCACTCGAGGCTGCCGGCGGCGTCCGCCGAAACCGTTTCGCGAGCTGATCGAGTGCCAGGTAGATGACGGGCGTCGTGTACAGCGTGAGCAACTGCGACAGGAGCAAGCCGCCCACGATGCTGATGCCGAGCGGGCGGCGTAGCTCCGAACCCGTTCCAGTGCCGAGCGCGAGCGGCAGACCGCCGAGCAACGCGGCGAGCGTCGTCATCATGATCGGCCGGAACCGCAACAAACAGGCGTGAAAGATCGCGTCGCGCGGGGGCCGGTTCTCGTCGCGCTCGGCCGCGATCGCGAAGTCGATCATCATGATCGCGTTCTTCTTCACGATCCCGATCAAGAGCACGATGCCGATCAACGCGACGACGCTGAACTCCTCGCCGCAGATCCACAGCGCGAGTAGCGCCCCGACGCCGGCCGACGGCAACGTCGACAAGATCGTGATCGGATGGATGAAACTTTCGTACAGCACACCGAGTACGATGTAGACGGTGATGAGCGCCGCGATCACCAACACGAGCTCGCTCCCGAGCGACTCCGTGAACGCGAGGGCAGTGCCCGAGAACGACGCGCGAATACCGGCCGGTGCACCGAGCTGTTCGCGCGTTCGCTGGATCGCTTCGACCGCTTGGCCGAGTGACACTCCCGGTTTCACGTTGAACGACAACGTGACCGAGCGAAACTGACTCTGGTGGTTGATCGTGAGCGGGGCCTCTTCGCGCGTGAAGTGCGCGAGCGCCGAAAGTGGCACCGGCTGACCGTTCGTGCTGCGCACGTAGAGCTTCTCGAGCGCGCTCTCGTCGCCTTGCAACGCCGGCGAGATCTCGAGGATCGCTCGGTACAGGTTGCGCTGGGTGAAGATCGTGGAGATCTGTCGCTGTCCAAACGCGTCGTAGAGGGTGTCGTCGATCACCTGCGCGGAGATCCCGAGCCGAGCCGCGCTGTCGCGATCGATCACGACACGCGTCACCGGACCCTGATCGAGCGAGTCGCTCGTGACGTCGGCGAGCTCGGGTAGCTGCGCGAGCGCATCGCGGATCTTCGGCGCCCACTCGAGTAGCTCCTCCGGATCGGCGTCTTCGAGCGTCCACTGATACTGCGTGCGGCTCAGGCGGCTGTCGATCTGCAGGTCTTGTGCGGGCTGCAAGTACGCGTTGAGGCCCGGCTGTGCCGTGATCGAATCTTGCAAACGCGTCAGCGTCTCGGGCAGCGAGCTCGTGCGCTGGTCGCGCGGCTTCAGCGCGATCGACAATCGCCCGACGTTCAACGTGGGGTTCGTGCCGTCGGCACCGATGAACGATGCGACACTCGCCACGTCGGGGTCCTGCACCAGCGCAGCGCTCGCGCTTTGCTGCAGCTCGGACATCTTCGCGAACGACACATCCGGGCTCGCCTCCGTCACGCCCACGACGAGCCCGGTGTCCTGCGTCGGAAACAAGCCCTTCGGGATGTAGTACGCGAGCGCGGCAGTGAGTACGGCCGTCAGCAGCGTGACGATCAACGTCGTGGTCTCGTGCCGTAGTACCCACGCGAGCGAGCTCTTGTACACGCTGAGCATCCACTCGAAGCCACGCTCCGACATCCGCACGACCCAAGTCGGTTTTGCATTCGGGTCGTGCGGCTTGAGCAGATGCGCAGCCATCATCGGCGTCAAGGTCAGCGACAGGATTGCCGAGATCACGATCGCCGCGCTGAGCGTGCTCGCGAACTCGCGAAAGATGCGGCCGACGAGCCCGGGCATGAAGAGCAGCGGAATCAACACGGCGACGAGCGAGACCGTGAGCGACACGATCGTGAAGCCGATCTCCTTTGCGCCGCGGATCGCCGCATCCCACGGTTTCTGTTTGGCTTCGATGTAGCGGGTGATGTTTTCGAGCATCACGATCGCGTCGTCGACGACGAAGCCGGTCGAGATCGTGAGCGCCATCAGCGACAAGTTGTTCAGCGAAAATCCGGCCCACCACATGATGCCGAAGCTCGCGATCAGCGACAGCGGTACGACGACGCTTGGAATCAAAGTCGCGCGCAGACTGCCGAGGAACAAATAGATCACGATCACGACCAGGCCGATCGTGAGCAGCAACGTGAACTGAACGTCCTCGACCGACGCGCGCACTGTCTCGGTGCGATCGCTCAACACGCGCACGCTCACGCCGGGCGGCAGTGACGCCTGCACCTGCGGCAAGAGCTCTTTCACCCGATCCGCGACCGCGATCACGTTGGCGCCGGGCTGCCGCTGCACGTTCAAGATGATCGCGCGTTGCGTGTTCGCCCAACCGGCGAGCTTGTCGTCCTCGACGCCGTCGATCGTGGTCGCGACTTCGCGCAACCGGATCGGTGCACCGTTCTTGTACGCGAGCAGAATCGGCGCGAACTCCGCCGCGCTTTCGAGCTGGCCGTCGGTCGCGAGTGTGTACTGCTGCCGAGGCCCGTCGATCGAGCCACTCGGCTGATTGACGTTCGCGACCATGATCGCTTGGCGCACGTCTTCGAGCGTCAAGCCCGCGCCCGCGAGTGAAACCGGATCGACTTGAATGCGCACCGCGCGCTTCTGACGACCGTTCAACGTGACGAGGCCGACGCCCGGCACTTGCGAGATCTTTTGGCTCAGGATCGAGTCGACCTCGTCGTCGACTTCGGACAGTGACAAGGTCTCGGAGCCGAGCGCGAGCGTGAGGATCGGCGTGTCGGCGGGATTGCTTTTGCTGTACGTCGGGGGGCCCGGGAGCGTCGGCGGAAGCAGATTGCTCGCGGCATTGATCGCGGCTTGT
>DASRXR010000868.1:0-3521 GCA_035687405.1 Polyangiales bacterium | reverse complement strand
CGGGCGTGCGGTCCACGGTCGAGTGGTACCGCCAAAACGCTTGGCGTGCGCCGGCGACGGAAGGTGAGAGTTAACATGCGCGAGTCGAGTTACGTCGTACGTGAGTGTCAGGTGTGCCGTAGCGACAAGCTCGAGCCAGCTGCGTTTGCAGGCTATTTGCCGCCGGTGAATCAACTGCGTCCGCTCGGAACGCCGCTGGCGGAGCAACCGGCGTATCCAGCGCAGGTGCTGCATTGTCAGAACTGTCAGCTCGTGCAACTCGGGCTCGTCGTGGATGCGCGCATCTTGTTCCCGCCGGAGTACCCGTACACCAGTCGCACCACGAAGATCCTGCGCGACAACTTCGCAGAGCTCTACACCGAAGCGACATCGCTCGTTCCGTTCGATCCGAAGAGCCTCGTCGTCGACATCGGCTCGAACGACGGCACGTTGCTGTCAAACTTCGTGCGCGGCGGCCATCCGGTGTGCGGCATCGAGCCGACCGAGCGAGCGCACGAAGCCAACGCGGCGGGGGTTCATACCGAGATGGCGTTCTTCGATGCGCACAGCGCGGGGCGGGTCGTCTCGCAGCTGGGGAAGGCGCGGGCCGTCATCGCTACGAACGTGTTCGCGCACATCGACGACGCGCAGAGCGTCGTGAAGAACATCGCCGGCATGCTCGATGAGCGCGGCGTGTTCATCTCGGAGTCGCATTACTTGCACTCGCTCCTCGAGACGTTGCAGTACGACACCATCTATCACGAGCACCTTCGCTACTATTCGCTTCAGAGTCTCGCCTACCTGCTGCAGACAGGCGACTTCGAGGTGTTTCACGCGCGGAGGATTCCGACCCACGGCGGTTCGGTTCGCGTGTATGCCGCGCGCAAAGGCGCGTACCCGATCCAACCGAGCGTAGCGGCGATGCTCGCGGCGGAGCGCGCGTTGCCGCTCGCCGATCAGTTCCGAGAGTTTCGCGAGCGAATGGTGCGCTCCAAGCTCGAGCTGTATCGCCTGCTCGCCGACCTGCGCGGCCGCGGCAAGCGCATCGTCGGTATCGGTGCGCCGTCTCGCGCGAGCACATTGATCACTTACTTGGGCCTCGATGAAGGCATCTTGGATGCCGTGCTCGAGGTCCCAGGCTCGCACAAAGTCGGCAAGTACATGCCGGGCACGCTCATCCCCGTGCTCGCGGAGAACTACCTGTTCGAGCGCAAGCCCGACATCGCGCTCCTGTTGTCGTGGCACATCGCGGACGAGTTGATTCCAAAGCTGCGTGCCAAGGGCTTTGCTGGGCAGTTCGTCGTTCCGTTGCCCGAACCCCGTTTGGTCGAATAGCTCGCATGCCGACCGCGCTTGCGCCGGATCTCGAGATCGTCATCCCCGTATACAACGAGGGTGCGAACATTCTGAGCGTGCTGCGGTCGCTCGCGGAGCACGTACGGACGCCGTTTCGCGTGCTCATCGCGTTCGATCACGACGACGATGACACGCTGGTCGCGATCGATGCCGAGCCCACGTCGATCGAAATCGTTCGCGTCAAGAATCGCGGGCAGGGCGCGTTTGGTGCCGTGATGACAGGCTTCGCAGAATCCAAGGCGCCGTACGTGTTGGTCTTCCCTGCGGACGACGACTACAACGCACCACGCATCGACGCTCTGGTCGCGCGCGCCCGTGCCGGCGCCGAGATCGTAGCGGCGAGTCGCTTCATGCCCGGCGGAACGATGGTCGGTGCGCCGGCGCTGAAGGCCGTGCTGATTCGCACCTCGGCATTTGCCCTGTTCCACCTGGCGCGCATACCGACGCACGATCCTTCGAACGGCCTGCGGCTGTTTTCGCGCCGTGTGCTCCAAACGATTCGCGTCGAATCGACGATCGGCTTCACGTACAGCATCGAGCTGCTCGTAAAAGCGCACCGGCTCGGTTGGCCGATCGAGGAAGTGCCGTTCACCTGGTACGAGCGGAAGGCCGGCAAGAGTCGCTTTCACGCGGTCAAATGGGCGCCTGCCTACTTGCGCTGGTTCTTCTACGGATTTGCGACGACGTGGCTCGGACGTGGCCCGGAGTCGGTTCCGCTCGAGCTTCAGGTCTGATCGAGCAGGCTGCAAAAGCGTTCGATCAACTGATCGCGATCGAACTGTTTGCGCGCAACCGCGCGTGCGCGCTCACCCATCTCGGCGAGGACATCCGGCGGCGCCGCGGCGATCTCGCGAAGCACACGCGTGGCTCCCTCCACGTCCCCGTGCGCGATCACCCAACCCACGTTTTCGGAAGCCACCAACTCCGCGACGTGCGAAGTTTTCGGCGCTAGCGCGAGGATCGGGCGGCCCACCGCGAGCGCACCGTAGATCTTCGAGGGATGCACGATGCCGACCATCGCATTGCCCATCGCGACCACGTGCACGTCCGCGGCGGACAGCGACTGCTGGAGCATCGCTAGCGGCTGATACGGAAGCGTCCGGAGGTTCGCCATCCCACGCTCCACGATCGCTTGTTCGATTTGTTCGCGACCCAGGCCACCGCCGATGAACACGAACAAGAGGCGCAAGTCGTCTCTGAGTGCGTGCGCCGCGTCGAGCAAGGTCGTGACCGGATGCACCGGCGATAGATTGCCGCTGTACATCACGACGCGCGCGGAGCCGAAGTCGTGCTCCTCGCGAAACTCAGCTGCCGAAGCTGTCGTATCCACTTGCACGTGTGGCCACGGAGGAAGCACGGAGAGCCGCTCGCCCACCGGAAACTTTGCGCACACGCGTTCCGCCATGAACCGGTCGAGCGTGATCACGTTTGCGGCGTGACCGAGCGCTTGCACGTTCAACCAATCTAGCGCGCGCACGGGCATCGCATCGGCGGTCAATCCCCCGAGTGCGACGACCTGATCGGGATTGAGATCCATGATCCAGTAGTCGAATGGCACGCCGCGCGCGCGATACAGCGCGAGCCCCGCGGCCGCGCACATCGGGGGACTGGTGCTGACGAGCACGCGGTCGATGCGGCGGAGCGTGAGCGCGAGCGCAATGGCTTCGGACAGGAACGCACCCGCGCCGAGCAGTCGGATCGGGAGGCTGTGTTTGCCGAAGCTGGAGAGCGGCAGGCGGACGATATCGACACCCGCACGCCGCTCGTAGCGCGAAAAGCGCTGACTCGGATCCTCGTAGCCGCGATCCGATGTGAACACGATCACGCGCAAGCCGCGCCGCACGAATGCCGACGCGACGTCGTGCATGTGCTGGCCCACACTCGCCGGATCGGGCACGTACACCTGACTGAAGATGACGAGCGTCTTACGCGAGGTGTCGGTGAAGAGTGTCGATGGGAGCGGCATCGGCATGGGGTTGGGCGAACGGCGCCTACGCCTGCTCGCGCGCGCGAGTGATGACGAAATCTTCCATCACGAGTACGTCCATCTTCGTCCGCAAAAAGCAGTCGAGTGCTTCCTCAGGCTTGCACACTACCGGTTCGTTCTCGTTGAACGAGGTGTTTAACACCATTGGTACACCGGTCAGGTCGTGGAAGCTCGAGATCAGTTTGTGATAACGCGGGTA
>DASRXR010000867.1:0-2894 GCA_035687405.1 Polyangiales bacterium | reverse complement strand
CATCCGCTCTGCCTCGAACATGGATTTGGCTTCTCCAGTCATTCGAAGTCCGCGCTTCAGTCACGAACCGATCCGCAATGGAAAGTGAACGCTCGCGCGCCGCGCGCGAGCGGCGCGCATGAACTCGCGTGGGCTGCGCAGGTACGCGTACGGCGAGGCACGTCGATGACGCGTCGCGGCATCGACCCCAAGCTCAGTGCATCGAAGTCGGAGGTGCACGGAGATGGAGCGAGCGAGCCGAGAGGTTTGGGCGAAGCGCGTGGAGCGTTGGCAGGACAGCGGGCTGACCGCCAAAGAGTTCGCGGCGGAGTTAGACGTCTCGCCGAACAGTCTAACGTTCTGGAAATGGAAGCTTCGACAGCCAAACAACACCGCGACACCGCGGCCGCGTCGGAAGCGCGAAGCCAAGCAAGCGGACGCACCTGTGAGTTTCCTGCAGCTCGTGCCAACGCCCGCTTCGCCACCGCGCAACAGTCTTTTCGAAGTTGTGTTTGCAGGTGGCGTCGTCGTCCGCGTGCCGCACGATTTTGATGAGTCTGCGTTGCGGCGTCTCGCCAGCGTCCTCGGAGGTTGCTGATGCTTCCGGCATCGACGCGGATCTTCGTCTGCACGCAGTCTGTCGATTTACGAAAGTCATTTGACGGACTCGCCCGCTGCACACGCGAGTTGCTCGAGCGCGACCCTGCGAGCGGCGCACTGTTTCTCTTCACGGGAAAACGAGGCACGAGCCTGAAGGCTCTGTGGTGGGACAAGTCTGGCTACTGCATCTTGTACAAGAGGCTCGCGCGCGGAGTGTTTCGGATTCCGGCCGCTGCTAGCGGCGCGACATCTGTGTTGATCGATGCGCGTGAGCTCGCATTGATCCTCGAAGGCATCGAGCCGCCGTCGCGCAAGAAGCGAATGAAAACCGCGAGCAAAGAAGGCCGCGCAAAGGCCTTGCGCACGATCGCTGCATTCGATACTGACAGCGGAGCATGAGCGGTGACGCAGCACGCGGCGAAGAAGAAATGCAGTCGCGTATTGCTGCGCTCGAAGCCGAGCTCGCGAGCGTTCGTCGCGCCCACGACTTCCAAGCACAGGCTCGTGAGCGTGCCGAGCACGAGCGCGAGCAGTACCGCAAGCTCTACTCACTCGTCTTGTTCGAGCTCGAGCGCCTGAAGCGGCAGCTGTTCGGCAGAAAGGCGGAATCCGTCGATGCAGCCCAGGTCCAGCTCGCGTTCGGCCCTGTCTTCGATGCACTCGCTCGCGCCGAAGCCGGCGATGCCTCCGCCCAAGCCGACGTGCAGGCAGAGCTGCAAAAGCTTCGCGAGGAAGTCGAACAAGGTCGGCCACAGCCTGACGCTGAACGCGGCAAGCGTCGCAAAGGCCACGGCCGGCGCGACTTCGATCTCGAGAAGGCGCCCGTCGAGACGATCGTGCTCGAACCACCGGAGCGTCTGCTCGCCGGTGGTGACGCGCTGATCAAGATCGGTGAAGAAGTCAGCGAACACTTCGACTACCGACCTTCGAGCATCGTTCGCGTGCGGACGGTGCGACCGAAGTACCGCAGGCAGAGTTCGACGCCAGCGAGCAGCGTGTCTCCGATTCTGATCGCAGAGCTTCCCGAGCGACCGATCCCGCGTTCGGTCGCTGGCCCCGGTCTCATCTCGCATGTGATCACGCAGAAGTTTGCGGACCACTTGCCGCTCCATCGACAGCAAGAGATCTTCAAGCGTCATGGCGTGCATTTGCCGCGCTCGACACTCGCAAATCTGGTCCAAGGCGGAACAGCACTCTTGCGCTTCATCGTCGAGGCGATGTGGCAGCACGCCCGCGACAACGCCGCGTGGCTCGCAATCGACGCAACCGGAGTGCTGGTGCAAGCGCTCGAGCAATGTCGCCGCGGACACTTCTGGGTGGTCATCGCCGAACGCGATCACGTGCTGTTTCGTTACACCACGAAGCACAACGGCAGTGTGCCCGCGGACATGCTTGCGGGTTTCAGCGGCTACGTCATCGCCGATGCTTCGAGCGTCTATCACGAGCTGTATCGAAACGAGCCGGGCATCATCGAGGTCTCTTGCTGGGCGCACGCGCGCCGCTACCTGTATGAAGCGCTCGCGGCCGATCGGGAGCGTGCACTCGTCGGAATCGGGTTTATCGGCCTGCTTTACGACGCACATCGCGCTGCGACGAATCCCGAGACAGGCGTCACGGACACGCACAAGCGCCGCGTCGCAGCCGAGCCGATTCTGAAGCGGCTCTACCAGTGGATCGCGCAAGAGCGACCGCGCGTCGTCGACGAATCGCCGATCGCAAAAGCGATGAACTACCTGATCAACCATCGCGAATCGCTGAGTCGATTTCTCGAGGACGGTCGACTGCGTCTCGACAACAATCTCTCGGAGCTCGAGCTGCGCCGGCAAGTGGTCGGAAGGGCGAACTGGACCTTCTGCGGAAGCGACGACGGCGCTGAGTGGAATGCGATCGCGACTTCGCTCATCGCGAGCTGCAAGCTTCACAACATCGAGCCGTGGGCGTACCTGCGCGATGTCTTGACGCTTCTGCCGAACTGGCCGCGCTCGGCCGTGCTCGAGCTCGCTCCGAAATTCTGGAAGCAGACTCGAGAGCAGCCACAGACTCAGCAGCGGCTCGCTGCTGCTCGGTTGCTCGGACGATTCGAAGACATGCACGCATCAGAAGCTAGGGCCTAACTTCCCGCTACGCACCAACGCGGTCCACCGTACGGGTACTTCGCAGTGGAGTGGAAGAAGTGGAGTGGATCCGAAAAAGTGGACGGTGTTTTAGTTTGATCAGGCCGCGTTGTTCGCGCCGCGATGTTGATGTTCGTAGTTGATCGGACTGACGTAGCCGAGCGCGGAATGTCGCCGCACCTGGTTGTAGAAGCCATCGAT
>DASRXR010000866.1:0-5621 GCA_035687405.1 Polyangiales bacterium | reverse complement strand
CCTCTCGTTGCTACGCAGTTCTACAAGAGATTACGTGCGGGCCGGGGCGCGTGTGACGGCAGAACCGAACCAAACGTCCTGCGTGAGCACATTGTAGGTTTGGCCTGCTTTTCGGCGCTCGGTCGTCACACCGCGCGGGCTGCATCCGTTACTCGAGTTGGAGCCACCGATTTGGTGAGTCCGACGGCGAGGTAAGACGATGCGCGAACGCCCTGACTCCAGATCGCAAACGCGGATTCCTTGGTTGCGCCTCGTGGCGCTGGGTGGCGTTACCGCCTTGCTGGTCGCGATCGCACCCCTACTCTGGACGGCGATTCGAGCCGGTGTCAGCCTCTTCGCGCTCGCGGCCCTGATGCTCGTCGGCTGGGCGAGCTTGCAAGCGCTGCCATATTGGGGCGAGCGGTTGGAGAGGCGCCTGCTCCGCGCACGCATCGTCGACGCGCGCGACAACCCGATCGAAGCGCTGCTGGGTCAGCTCTTGCAACACCGCGCCCAGCTCGAGCGTTACCGGGCTGCGCTCGCAGCCATCGGCGGCCAGATCCAAGGGATGCGCGACATGCTCGAAGAGCGCCGTGCTGTCGCTCCACAACACGATACGCACAAACAAACGGCCGCCTTGCACAAGATGGTGGCGTTCCACGCCCACCATCTGAAGAACCTTGCTGCCGCAGAGCTCGCGCTCGCCGACTATCAGCGACACCTCAACACCAAGCGCTTCGAGTGGAGCTTCGCGCAGGCAGGCAAGCGCGTCTTGGACAGTCTGCGCGCCCGCGATCGCGAAAGCATCATTCGCGAGCTGCTGACCGACGAGGCTACGCGCTCCGTGCAGTCGAGCTTCAATCAAGTGTTCGCCAGCCTCGATGCCGAGCTGCAGCGTGTCGAGCAGCTGGGACCTGAAAACTCGGCGCGCCTGTCGCAGCTCGCCGGAGAGCTCTCGTGAGCTTCTGGCGAAAGCTCACCCTGCTCGCGCTCGCGGGCTTCGTCGCGCTCGTCGCCGCCGTCGTGATCTCGGCAGTGTTGAACGCCGACTCGCGGTCAGACCTCCAGCCAAGCCGTCCTGCACATACGTTCGTTCTCGAATAGCTAAACATCGAAGGGTAGGTAGCGGTGAACACACTCGTTTGGATCGTATTGGTGAGTGTCCTCGGCGTCAGCAGTCACATGCGTGCCGCCGCGCAAGACCTCACGTCGAATCGCTCTGATTGTCAGCTGCGCGTGGCGACTGGCAAGCGAGGGAAGATCTTCTCGAAGATGCTGCGAGACATGCGAGGTCTCTGCGGCTCTCAAGTGCAACTGTGTGAGGTCGAGAGCGAGGGCGGCCTGCAGAACACGAATGCGCTGTCCGCCAACGAAGCGGATCTTGGTTTCGTGCAAATCGACACGCTGCAAGCCATGAAGCAATCGGATGAAAACATTGCGGCATTGCAGGCTGTGCTGCCGATGAACGCGAATTTGCTCCACATTCTCGCGCGGCGCGAGGGCTATACGGTGCACGGGGAGCGCAGCTTCTCCACGCTGTGGAGGCGCGAAGACAAGACGGTCGTCGTCACGAGGCTCTCCGATCTGAAAGGTCTTCCGGTTGCGGTGGTGGGCTCGGCGCAGCTGCTTGGTCGGATGCTCGACCGCACGTTTGGCTACGGCTGGCGCTTCGTCGATCTGGCCAGTGATGAACAAGCGATCGCGGCTTTGAAGGCGGGCGAGGTCGCCGCGGTGTTTTTCATGAGTGGTTGGCCGAGTGGCAGCCTCGATGCGGTCGCGCGCGACTCGGGCATTGCGCTAGTGGCGTTCGATCTGCCGGCGCAGTCACCGTACCAGCTCGTGCGGAAGAATTATCCGAAGCTCGGCGTATTCAACCTGCCATTTCTCGCTGCGCCCAACCTGCTCGTGACGCGGCCGTTCAAACCCGACGGGACGCGTGGCCACCTCGTCGCGACGCTGCAGCGCTGCATCGTGAGCAACCTCGACGCGCTGCAAGAGGGTGCGTTCGAACCAGGTTGGAAGGAGATCAAGAATCCGAAGGAGGTCTACGGTTGGCAGCGGTTTGGTGCGATCCCGGAGTCGACTGCAAAGCGTTGAAGTCGAGCTGGGGCCGACGAACGCGCGCAGTTGTGATCGAGGTCGACGGCGATTTACACATCACCGGGCGCGGCGATTTCTACCCGTTCGACTTGTAGCAAAATCTGACGCACGTCGGGGGCAAACTCACGCTGGAGAACCGGGGCGGGATCTTCCGGTGGGATTCTGCCCCGTCTGTTGCAAGTCGATCGCGATTTGGAGCTGCTGGGCCTGCAGCGCGTCGCCGCGAACTCGTTGCTCGATCTGGAAACCGTGGGTGGAGGATTCGTCGCTGCACAGCAAACGGCTGGCTGAACCGAGCCACCCACGATCTCGGTAAACACGGGCACATGCGCGCCGTAGATCATCGCGGCTGCGCGCGCGAGCTGTGCGCACGCAAGTTCAACAGTGCTCCGGTCAGAATGAGCAGCGCGCCTAACACGCTGTAGCCATTGGGCCAGGCATCGAAGAACAGCGCGCCCCACAAAGCTGACAACGGCACCTGCACGTAGGAGTACGCAGCCGTGCGCGAGGCGGCGTCGAGCGACAGCGCACGGGTGATCGAGACCTGGCCGATCTGCGTCGACACTCCGACCATCAGCAACCACAACCACTCGACTCCGTGCGGCCAGACGAAGTGCTCCAGTAAGCCAGGAAGCGATATCGGTAGTGCGATCAGTGGGAAGTACAGCACGATTACCATCGGGTGTTCGGTCGCTCCCAACTTACGCACGATTACGTAGGCGCAGGCGCTCAGAATCGCGCCGCCGATCGCTGCAGCGATTGCGAATGAGGGCAGCGGCTGACTGTGTAAACCGAACAACGCACTAGGCTGGGCGACTAATACGATACCGGCGATGCCGAGCCCCAGACACACGAACACCACGCGGTTCAGTCGTTCGTGCAACAGCCAGGCGGCGAGTGCTGCCGTGATCGGGGGATACAAGTATTGCAGGACCGTGGCCTCTGCGAGCGGAAGGTGCGTCACGGCGTAGTAGACGCAAAGGAGTGCCAATGAGCCGGTCACCCCGCGAAGCCACAGCAGCGGTCGTTTGCTCCCGAGCGGAGCGACGCCTGCGTGCCACAGCGCTACGAGTGTGAAGAGGAGTGTCAACAGTGCGCGGGCGAGCACGATCTCTTGGGTCGGCAATCGAGCGCCCGCGAGCTTGACGAACAAGGTCATCAAGCTGAAAGCGAGTGCGGAGAGCAGCATATGCCCGGCGGCGCGTGGCATGGGCCGCGGTTGTACATGATCGTGGGTGCGCGAACACACCGCAAAACCCGCCCTCGTTCGCGATAGCTCTACCGCGGGGAGCGTGCGAGTCACACGCGGTTTGCTCCAACCGATCGCGCCCGCCTCAGAGCTCGGAGTAACGAGTAACGAGTGGCGACGGCGTTCAAGCCATCTTGACCATGCTCAGCCCGCTCATCGGATCCGTGATCACGACTGCGACGAGCTGAGCCGCAACGTGACGGTTCACGCAGCTCGGCGTTGCGAGCTGAGAGTGCTCATCGTTCCAGGCCCCGCTATCGCACGCACGGGTGAGTTGCTACCGACGCTCCGTGTGCAGACTGCCCGCAGCGATCCACTCAACCGAGCGCTGGCGCGATCGATACGAGATTGCGGCCCGCATCCTTTGCTGCGTAGAGCGCTCGGTCCGCGACCTCGAGCAACCGCTGCGCGGTGCTGTCGTCGCCGTTCTCGCAGTGCGCAACGCCAACGCTGACCGTGAACGACACCGAGCCATCCGCGATCGGCAATGGCCGGCCCGCAACCTCGCCACGAATTCGTTCCGCCAAGGCGAGCGTCTCCTGACGATCGATGCCACGCACGATCAACGCGAACTCTTCACCGCCATACCGCGCCAATACGTCTTCTCGACGCGTCAACTCGGACAACGTATTCGCGAGCGAACACAACGCGTGGTCGCCGACACCGTGGCCGTGCTGATCATTGATGCGCTTGAAGTGATCGATGTCGAGCATGATCACCGACAGGGGCGTGCAGTGACGCCGACAGTACGCAGCCTCGGACCCGAGTCGCTCCTGCAAGTAACGCCGGTTGTAAACGCCGGTCAACGGATCGCGGACGGTCAGCGCGTAGGTCGCGCACGCCGCCGCGAGCTCGACGGCGTCATACAACCGGAAGTGCAACACGGTTCGCGTACTAAGGTGAACGCGGCAGCCATCCTCGAGCACACGCGGACCCGCGACACGCATGCCGTCGACGAACGTGCCATTGGTGCTGCCGAGATCTTGGATCGTGTAGACGCCGCCTTGGCGCGACACGCGCGCGTGTTGCCGCGACAAGCTGTGATCGGGCAACGAGATCGCTGCGTCCGTATCGCGACCGATGACCATGGCGTCGGCGCTCAACGGGAACAACGCACCAGGCAGCTCACCACGCAAAACGGTTAGCGCCGCCTCACTGCGAGGGCCGCGCCCCACTGAATCCGTGGGTTCTTTGTAGTCGTCCGGGGAAGTGTCGAGCTGCGAGGCCAAGGCTTACACTAGCCACAAGCGTGGCGGTCGGCCGCGACACAATCAACCCTTGCGGAGACTGGCTAGCAAAGTTGCTGGTGCGCTGCAGCCTGAACGCCCACCTACGCCCAGGTTGAGCGCACGATTTACCTGACACCAACAGCCAGCGCAGCGCACCCGCTTACTGTTCACTTGTATTCGGAACTTACTGTCAACACACCGCGCTAGCAGCTCTCCACTAGATCACGGCGCCAGCAATACGCTGTAATGGTCGAACCAAAGCTGCGTTGCGGCGGTGACCAGTAGCGCGTGAGTCAGCGCTAGCCGGCTTGACGAGGGAGATGATCCGAATGGGTGGCACGTGGAACGAGCAATCGCTTGCTGAGATGCGAATGGTTGGCGATCCGATCGCTGACGCCGTGGTCGACCAGCTCTTCGCGGACGGCGGAACGAACGCCGTCAACGGTCTGATGCGGACGCTGGTCAACAACGACGGGTTACCGCCGGAGCAGCTTCCCCCGATCGTCCGCGCCTATCTCGAAAGCACTGCGCATGTGCGCGGTTTGGATTCGGAAAAGGTCGCGCTGGGCGAGCAGCTCTTCGAACGCCTCGGGCCCGAGATGCTCGCGGTTCTCGGCTTCTACGGTCTACCGATGGATTATGCCGCGGGCAAAGGCGTGCAAGTGCTCTACCGGACGGGCTTTCTGTCGAACCGTCCGACAAGGCGCGTCCTCGAGACGACACAAATGGTCGTGGATGTAATGGCGCGAGGCGGCCTCAGTCCCCAAGGTCGCGGCGTTCGCGTCGCGCAGAAGGTTCGCCTGATGCATGCGGCGGTGCGTCACCTCATCCAACATGATCCGAGTGCACCGTGGGACGTGTTCGAGCTCGGAGTGCCCGTCAATCAGGAGGATCTCGCAGGCACGCTCATGACGTTCGCCTATATCGTCCTTGCGGGACTCGAGCGGCTCAGCCTTCCCGTCAGCGAATCCGAGCGCGAAGCCTACTTTTACTGTTGGATGGAGATCGGGCGCATCATGGGCGTGCGCGAGGATCTGATCCCTGCAAACGTTGCCGAGGGTCGC
>DASRXR010000865.1:0-11769 GCA_035687405.1 Polyangiales bacterium | reverse complement strand
TACCTCGTGACTAGGACCGGTGACGAGGTCGAACGCTACTTCACTGTCGCCGAGGTGATCGACTTCCTCGGCCCGATCGATCCGACCGAAGACCTGCGCCTCTTACTCTCCGGCGAGGACGGCGACCACCCCCTACTCCAGATGGGCCGCTAGCTCCGCTTTCGATCCTCGCCAACGTTCGGCGCTCATCAACACGAGCCCTTCGTGGCGGCGCAACACCGCGCGTTCGCGCAGCAAGTCCTGCCACACGCTCGGCGACACGTGGTCGCGATTCATCACGATGTAACGCACGTTGTAGCGGTTCAGAATCGCAGCGCGATCGACATCCTGAGACTCACCAAAGAACGTATGCACCGCTTCGACGCGATCGGTCTGGCCATCGACGAAGGCTTCATAGTGCACCGCTGCGACGATCTTGCCACCCGACGATGGGATCGGCCATGACGTGATCACGTCCGAAAGCACCACGTCACTCGGCTTCACGATGCCGTCGAACAACCGATCAAAGCGCGGCTTCAGGTGAGGATGGAACTCATCCGAACGGCCGAGCACTTGCGCGACGTACGCCTTACCGAGATGCCACTCCGTGCCGATCATGATGACCTGCGGCACCGTGTAAAAGAGCAGCACTCCCGCGATCGCAATCTCGACGATCACCCGCGCCGGCGGAGGTTCGCGGCCAGCACTACCGATGACGGTCCTGATGCGCTCCGGCCACGCGCGCCAATCCAAGATTCGCGACTCGTACACCATCACGCCGATCGCGATGTGCAGAAAGATCATGCCCGGCACCGGGAACCGCGCGAGTGTGGCCGAGCGAAGTGGCAGCGTGAGGATGGTCAGAGCAAACACACCCGCAGCACACAACAAACACCGACGCACCGACTCACGCGATACGAGCGAGAGCGCAAGCACCGCTCCGAGCACCGCCGGCGCACACCACGAGAGCAGCGTGATGCGAACGATGCTCGGATTGAACCAGTACAGTTGATCACGGTGGCTGCGGAGTGCTTCGATGAAGTCGTACCAAGGCCACAGCACGCAGGCGACGAAGCTCGCTGCGAGAACGGCGACGAAGCGCAACACTTGTGCCGACAGCTGCTCGACCGACCCGCTGAACGCGAGCAGAACCAAACCGTACAGACCGAACGCACCAGTCATGGGATGAGTGTTCAATGCGATGCCGGACAACAGCATCATCGCAGGCAAGCTCGACCACTCCGCGCGCAAGTACAGCGCCCAGACGCAGAGCACGAGTGGGAAGCTGAACGCGGACGGATTGACTTGATGCCACGGCAGGTCCGTGAGCGCGTACGAGTTCGCGTAACCCGGCGGACCGCCCCACAACCCGATCATGACGAGCAGCACGCAGCTAGCAGCCGCTACCTCGCCAAAGCGTTTCAACAGCAACCACACAGCCACGACTAAAAACGCGGTGTTGAAGACCGCCGCCAGGCTGAGCGCATCGAATGCATCGATGGCCGTCAGGCGGACGAGGCCGGCGAGCGCAACCGTGTACAACGAATAGCGAATCGACGGTTCCGCTGTCGCATACGTCGGGTTGCCGGGCATCACCAAGTCGCTCGCGAATGCGCGAACGGCGCGATCATGCTCCCACGCATCCGCTTCCCAGATGCGGTCGCGCTGGGCAGTACAGATCGCGACGTACGCGACGAGCGATGCCCCCAGCACCCAGTACGACCGAGGCGTTCGACTCATGACCCCTAAGGCTGACGTTACACTCGACAGCTTTGGGTTGCGTACCATGAAACCCACCCGATCCGAGTGGCGAGTCTCACAGTCAGCCCTGACTAAATCAACACGTTTTGAAGGTGCAACAAGCGTACAAACACGTGACGTTTCAGCGTCGTAAGCGTCACTGCGCAGGCGGCTTGTTCGTAAGCGACAGCTTGATCAACTGATCGCGAAACGCTCGGTACTTCGGCGCGCGCTCGGGCAGCTGCTCTTGATTCTCGAGCAGGCCCCACGAGCCATATTTGCTGGGCATTTCGGCGCTGTTGAACAGCACGAGCAAGTCGCGCCCGCTCGCGGAATACCAGGCGTCGAACATCTTCTCATACAGCTGTGACATGCGCGGATGACGATTCGCCGCAATCAGCTTCTGCGTGAGCGATTCATCGTTCATCAGCTCGCCATTGGCGACTAAATGCTGGCCACCTTCGTAGGCCACCAGACGCATACCGTACTTGTCTGCAACCGCCTTATTCTGTCGTGTCAGGTCGCGAACCTGTTCCTGAATACTGGAGTCCATGTGTTGCAAGATGGTTTCGACAGTTAGGCTACTCGCCCCCTGCTTTTCGGCCAGGTCGTTCGCAACGCCACCGAAATACGGAGCGATCGCGAGCGCATCCGCCTTCACGCGCTTCGGATTGATCGCCGGATCCGCGAACGCCTTCAGCAGAACCTCGTTGCGATCCACGAATGCCGCCTGACCCGCCAGAACGCGAACGATGCGGTCGGTTCCACCAAACACGCGCTCGAAGGTGTCGAAGATCTTCGCGGCGCGTTTAGCCGTATATTTCGTCCCTGCCCACATCTTTGCCCCGTCGTCGTCACACGAACCGGCATACGACCCGAGCTTGTTCAGCCCCACCTTACAGCCTTGCTCGGCCGCGTACTTGTACTGGCCAAAGATGCCGTTCCAGATCTCGTTCGAGTACTCGATGTAGACGACACGCCCCGGCGCGAGCCGCTCTTTGACGACCTTCGCCATCTGCTCCACGAAGTCGTCATCAGCCAGGTGTGGCACGCACAACCACGGGTCGGCATCCACACGGTTCGCGAGGTCGATCATCGTCTCGATCGAAGCGCCTCGCCACGTCGCCTGACTCATCTGCGGCGTCGCGCGGTCCTTCCAATGTGCGAGCTCCGAGTTGTTGGTCCGCTGCCAATCCATGAAGCGCAGCACGGACGCGCCTTTGATCTGCTCGAGAAAGCGCGGGTGAAAGACCTGCGTCGCATACGTCTTGTCGTAGCCCGGCAAGATCAGCCGCACATTGCGAACGTGGTTCGCCTTGGCCGATCGCGTGATCGTCAAGAACACCGAACCTTCGTCGCGATGCTGCACATCGAGGTAGATCGTGCCCGGCGCTTGATCGAGCACCTTCACCGGCGCCGCAGGAAACTCGAACTCACCGTCGCCGTCGTACAGCAGCGTGTAGCGACCAGGGTACGTGAGCGACACAACCGAATAACGCACGCGCTGAGGCTCCGTGACGCCCGGCCCCGAATACGGAATCTCGAGCGGCCAACCTGCTGCATCGAACGGCACCTTGTCGACCAGCTCGGTGTTCCACGGACCGCCGAACGAAGCCTTCGTCGTCTGCGGGCTATCCGCGTTCTTCATCACGTCGAGAAACGGCAACGTCGGCGAGTAGTAGCTGAGCGAGCCGAGGTTGACGCCAAGCGGAACGCGCGGCGCTTTCGATCGCGTGCGACCGGCTGGACCCGCTTTCGTTGGACCCGCAGAAGACTTCGGTTGAGCAGCCGCCGAGTCGGTGAGGCCAGCCATGTCCACGCGATGGCATGAACCGGAGCAACCGAGACACGCGAAGCTCAGCGTCCATAACTGCCACACTCGTGCGAGTCGCCGCGCCGAGCGGCAACCGTTTCGTTGCGTGCGAATCTCGTTCCGCATCGGGCAGACCTCCGATCGATCGCGGTCACCCTACACGATTTCCGCCGATCCGGCCCGAATCACGAGCCCTCTCCGGAAGTCACGCGCGCTTCGGGAGTGGAGTCTTTGCACGACGCGCGCCGGGACCCGGCACTGCAAACGTATCGTAGACGGTCAGGTCCGTTTGCTCGTGCGCGTGTTCGTCGCAACGCAACACGACACGAACGTCGCCTTCGCAACGGCGATGCTTCACTCCGATCACGGGGCCCTTCGGATCCGGATAGTGCGTTTCGCCCCACTGTTTGAGTGCGATGATCACGGGCAAGAGCTCGCGGCCTTTCGGCGTGAGCCGATACTCGACTCGCTCGCGCTTACCCGGCTCTTGATACGGACGCGGCTCGAGCACCTCGGCCTCGACGAGCTTGCGCAAGCGATCCGCGAGCACGGCTTCAGACAAGCCGACGTGGTGCCGGAAGTCGTCGAACCGCCGCACGCCATTCAGCGCGTCTCGCACGACGAGGAGCGTCCACTTCTCGCCGAGCAACTCGAGCGACCTTCCGACCGGGCAGTTGTCCGCACTGGTTTCACGCCACTCCATGAAAATCAGCCTAGCAGGCTAACTTCGGATTGCAAAGTCATCTCTGCTGCGCTAGTCGTGAGGTGACTTTCAAAAACGTAGTCAGGGTATTTCCTGAAAGGTAAGCCTCCATGTCCAGCGCGCTTGGCTCATCCTCGTCGGCAACTGCCTCCACGGCTCCGAAAGCCGCCAGTCCGCAACTCGATCCAAACTTTGCGGATGCGAGCGCGTTCGTGCGCGCGGCCGGCCTCGTGCTCGATGAGCTGACGGGAGAACGAATCCTCGGACACATCGACCTCGGCCCCGCTCACCACACACCATGGGGCATCGTGCACGGCGGCGTGTACGCGACCGCGATCGAAAGTGCGGCGAGCATCGGCGCGAGTACCGCAGTGCGCCCGCAAAACCTGGTCGCCGTCGGGTTGACGAACACGACGCACTTCTTGCGTTCGGCGACCTCGGGTCGCGTCATCGTGCGCGGCGTCGCCCTGAACCAGGGTCGCACCCAGCAGCTGTGGCAAGTCGACATCAAAGACGAGCAAGGCCGGTTACTCGCGCACGGTGAAGTTCGGCTGCAGAACGTCGCGGCGGGTTGAGCGGCTACACGCGCACGAGGCAGCTTTGCACCGGCAACGTAGTGGCTCGCTCGAGCGCGTTCGCATATAGCGCGAGCTGCGCTGCGTAGTGCGAACCGTCGCCCAGCTCCGCGTCAGTCTTGAAGTCCGCGAGGAGCAGCCTACGCCCCGCTGGATCGGACTCGATCAACAACAAGTCGACGACTCCATCGAGCAGCTCGCCGTCCGGCGCCTTTGCCGTGATCGGAGCCTCCCGGTGGAGATCGCCACGGACGGCTGCAGCACGAACACGTTCGAAGAACGGATGCGCGAGCGCCGCGCGCACGTCACCTGCCGCGCGCTCGCATTCTTCTTGAGTTGCGTCGAGGCCTCGCGCGAGCGCACGCGCGAGGCGTTCGAGATCGGCAGCTTCATCGACGGCGCCAAAGCTCAGGTTTGCAAACAACGCGTGCACGAGCGTTCCAAACCGCGGGCCACTCGGCCGACCCGCGCGCGGCAATCCGAGATCGATCACCTCGGGCGCCTGCAGCGGATGCTCGCGCTCCATTGCGACGACGGTCATCGCTCGCGAACGCGCGCTCGGCTGGCTCGCACTCGCGAGCACTGCGTTTCGCCGCTCGCAAAAACTCTGATAGGCCCCGAGGCCCGCTGCATCACGGCGCGTGAGCTCATCCGCGCGCAGTAGATCGTGCTGCGCGACACCTCCCGCGCTCGGCTTCTTGAGCTCGAGCAGGTTCGGATCCCACCACACGACGCGATGATCGCCTGACATCGGCCGGTGCTCACCCGGCATCACCGAGTGCTCGGGGATGTGATCGGCACGGTTCGAGACACTGTCCTCGCCAAACTCGGGCACGCGAAAGGTCGGCTGCTCTGGACTGCGGCAGCGCTCCTGCGGTGGGTAAAGAGCCGGCGCAAGAACGTCGAGCCAACCTTCGATCGGCCCGTCGCCACACACCGGGACGACGAGCAAGTCTTGCGCGCGCGTCGCTGCGACGTAGGCGAGTCGCACGATCTCGGCCGCGTCGTGCTCGCGCACCTCCTCGCGCCGCTCGAACAGCTCGATCGGCTGCGCGTCGCACAAGCTCTGCGCCCACAGTTTGCGCGCAGGATCGATGTAGCGCGACGCGTATTCCGAACGCTTGGGCGCAGTGGGATCGCACAACACGACGACTGGAAACTCGAGCCCCTTGGCCGCGTGCACAGTCATCAAGCGAATGCCTTCGCTGCTCTGCTCGATCACGCCGGTCTCCGGATTGGCCTGGCTCTCGGCTTGTTCTTCGAGCCACTCGACGAATCCGCGGAACGAGCTCGCGTCCGGCTTGCGCTCGTAAGCACGGGCGAAGTCGAGCACGCGGAGCACGTTGCCGAGCGCCTGCTCTCCGGTCGGCCAGATCGCGACTCCCGCATGCGCACGCAACGTCGAAAGGAAGTCAGACAGCGTGTCGGCGATCGGGCGGCGATTGCGACCGCGATGCAAGCGCGCGAGCAACTGTAACGCTTCCAGAACTTCGAGCTCTTCCGGCTCGAGCCGGGCGACGTCCGTCACGGGACCGAACGGGTGTAGATGGCCGAGCTTGGACTTGAACGTGAACAACGTCTCGTCGTTGATCGCGACGAACGGACCGCGCAACGTCGCATACACGTGCAGCGCGTCATCCGGCCACTCGATCGCGGTGAGTGCAGCGCGGATCGCGACGACCTCCTCGCGTTGGTGAAACGAACGCCCGCCCGAGAGTACGTGCGGCAAGCGCCGCGCCTCGAGCGCGCGGATGTAGTCGCGCGTGAGGTCCCCGCTGTAGTTGCGGAAGCGCCGAAACAGCAAGCAGACGTGACGTGCCTGAACGTGGACGTCCTCACCGTGCTCGCGCACGAGATAGCCACTGTCGCGCAACAGCCACTCGAGCCACGCACCGACCGCGTGCGGCAGCGACGCGTTGATCGCAGTCTTCGTGATTCGGGTCTTGCCGTAGGGCTGCGGTGCGGGCAGCGCAATCACGCTCGGCTGTCCCAGGCGCTCGGCGCGAAACGCCGACAGCGCCACGTACGCCGCTTGGCCGAGCGAGACATCGCCGTGCATCACGGGCTCGAACGCTGCGTTCACAGTGGCTTGGATACCGGGCAAGGAGCGAAAGCTCGTCGACAGCTGCAGAACTCGCGCTCCCGAGTGCAGCAGCTGTTGTTTTACGCGTTCGTAGAGCGACACGTCCGCTCGCCGAAACCGGTAAATACTCTGCTTCGGATCGCCGACCACGAACAGTTTGCCGGGTGCGAGCTGGACATTCCAGGGATCGGCCTCTGCGCCGTCGGTCGCGCACATGAGCAAGAGGATCTCGCTCTGCACCGGATCGGTGTCTTGAAACTCGTCCACGAACACGTGCGTCAACTGAGCCTGAATCGCGCGGCGCGTGGATTCATTGCTGCTGAGCAGGTCGCGGGTGCAGAGCAGGAGATCGAAGAAGTCGAGTAGGCCGGCTTCGGCTTTCGCCTCTTCGTACGCGCGAACGACCGCTGCGAGATCACGAGACAAACATGCCGCGAGATCCGCCTCGCAGGCGCGCACCGCCGTCTCCAGCAGCGCACGCACACGCTGCCGCGCTGCGACGACGTCGGCGCGCGGAAGCTTCGACGCGTACATTTGGCCGCGACCGTCGCGATCGTTCCAAACGTCCCGGTCTCGATCTTTCAGCAGCTGGCGCAGAAACTCCTCGTACGCGTCGTGATCGTAGTCGATCGCTTGCTCGAGCTTCCGCTGCAGGGCCTCGAGCGCGCGTTGGAGCGGGTCGCCTCCGCGGCCCTGCGTCGCAAGCGCAGCGAGCGCATGGAGCTCGGCGCGGAGCTCTTCGATCACAGCCGCGCGATCGAACGGATCGCGCCGGTAGGGCGTATCGAAGTCTCGCGTCTCGACGAGAGCCATCGCGGCAGCCATCAGCTGCTGGGACGGCGATTCACCCTGATTGTCCACGCCCCGGCGGCGCACGATGCGCCGCACACCCTCCGGCGGATCTTCGAGCACGCGTTCGAACCAGCGCTGAAAGACTCGCTCGAGCAGCCGGCGCTGGCGTTCACCATCGGCGACTTCGAAGCTCGGGTCGACGCCGGCCTCGACCGGATGCTCGCGCAACAGCTCCGCACAAAAGCCGTGAATGGTCCCGACCTTTGCGGTCTCGAGCTCGCTCAGCGCGTCGCGCACGCGTGTGCGTGCTGCTTGGGCGAGGCTGGGATCGAAGAGCGCACGGTCGAGCTCGGTGCGGATGCGAAGTTTCATCTCGCCCGCGGCTTTTTCAGTAAAGGTCACCGAGGCAATCGACGAAAGCCTGCCGCGGCCGCACAAAATCACGCGCACGATCCGCTGAACGAGCTCGCTCGTCTTACCGGTGCCTGCCGCGGCTTCGACGACCCAACTCTGATCGAGGTCCTCGCGGATCGAGCTGCGCGCTGCTGCATCGGCGAGCGCGGTCACGGCAGATCTCGAATTTGGTTGAGTGGATCGAGGCGAAATGCTTCTTTGGCTTTGATCGCAGCGACGCGTTCTTCTTCGTAAGGCCCGCAGATCACGCGATAGCTGCAGTGCTCACAGGCGCCGTCGTCGGGCGCGGCCGGAAGAAAGCCCGCGTCGAGCATGCTCGAGATCGAGCGGATCAATCGCCCGCTGATCTCTCGGACCCGATCGGTGAGTGGAACCTCTTGGACTTCGAAGCGTCCGCGCGACGTGCAAAAGTGGAGCCTGCCACCGCGAACCGCGGCGTCGGGAAACAGCCGCTCGAGCGCAAGTGCATACAACACCGGCTGCAATACGGCGCCGCCGCGAGTGATGCTGAGCTTGTTGGTGACTGCACCGGTCTTGTGGTCGGTCGCGCGCAAAATGCGTTGGCCGGCTTCACTCGGTGCGCTGTACTGCTCGACCAGATCGATCGCACCGGAGAGCAATAAGCCTGGCTCGATCAGGACCGCTTCGCGCGGGGTTCCGGCGCGTTCGAACCCGAACTCGAGCTCCGCCTGCATCGGCAACCAGTCGCGGTCGAGCGACAGAGTGCGCAGCCAACCTTCGAGATCGGAACGCAAGCTGCCGAGGGCGACGTCGAAGACGCGTTCGATCGCCGGTGCGTAGGCTTCTCGCGCGCGGGCGAGCTCGGCGTCGAGCGCAGCGTGCAATAGCTCTCGCGCACGTGGCCAATCCGCCTCCGTCAGCGGCACGAGGCCGTTCACTTGCAATACGTTCACGACCTCGCGTTGGACGGCGTGAAACAGAATGCCGCGCTGGCGCGGGTCGAGCTCGTCGACCTCGGCGATGCGTTCGGGCACGGCGAGGCGCATCAGCGCGCTCAGATAGAACTTGTACGGACACGCAGTGAATTGCGCGAGTGCGCTCGCAGAGTGCGCGCGGCGGTTCAGCGAATGCGCCGGCAGTAAGTTGCGAGCAGTCTCGCTCGAGACGACGAAGCCGTCGGCCGCGACGAAGCGCGGCAGCTGCCAGCGGCGGGCCCGAAAGCGAAGCGCGCGGGCGAGATGCGGATTGGATTGCATCAAGTAGCGAGCGGCGCCGACGTTCGGTTCGGTGGAGGAGCGCCAGCGATCGAGCATTGCGACGTCGTACTCGGCGTCGTCGATCGAATGTTCGGGGTCGGATGGGGCGGGCCAACCGAGGCGCGGTGCAGCGCCGGGATCGGCGCGACGTCCGAGCTCGTCGAATGCGGGGAGCTCGCCGCAGATCGCTTGCAGTGCTTCGAGCCCGTAAAACGAGGGCACGCGAGGCCGGCCGTGCTCGAGATCGAAGCGAGGGTACGAGAGGACGACGCGTTCGCTCGCAGCGCCGACCGCGAGCCGCAGCGCGAGCCGTTCTCGCGCGATGCGATCCGCGGTGAGTACCGGCGCGGGCGAGAGCGCCCGGCGAATGCGATCCGGAAGCAGTGGGTCTTCGCCGATGCGTGCAGGGAAAACTTTCTCGGCGAGTCCGACGACGAACACGTGCGTGAACCCGCGTCCGCGAAGCTCGTCGATCGAGCCGACGAACACCTGTCCAGCACCGGTCCCGGTGCTCGGAACGACGACGCTGCGAAGGCGCGGTGTGAGGAGTCGTCGAACATCTGCGAGCGAGACGGGCCCGACCGGTCCGAGGGGTGCGAGCTCGGCGAGGGTTTCGCAGACCGCGTCGGGATCGCGGAGGGTGAGCCGAGCGAGCCGTTCGAGTGAGTCGAGCCAGTCGCGCCAAGTGCCGGAGCGAGGAAGTGCGGCGAGCGCGTCGAGCACCGGAAATGCAAACGTCTGAAGCGACTCGAGTTGTTGGATCTCGAGCGCGATCCGTTCGCGGGCTGGATCGTCTGCGCCGCGGAGTGAAGCGCGTTCGCGAAGACCTCGAAGCAGGCCAGTGAGGCGTCGGGTCCAGCGAGCACGCCCTCCGACGACCGCGGCATCGAGAATCATGCGTTCCCAGCGCCGTGGACTCACGAGTGGAGCAGCCTCGGGTGACGTCACCGCTGCAACGCCGGCTGATCCCGCAAGGCCCGCGGCTCCCGCAACGCCCGCAGCTGTTGGCTGCGGCGATGGCATCACCCCGATCGACAAGTACTCTGCGAAGCTTCTCGCCGACAAACCTTCCGCGGCGCAGGTCAGTAGCGCGTTGAAAGCTCGCCCCTCCGGAGCGGGGCGCCGCACGCCGTCTGCGAAGTGGGCTGGAACCCGGGCTCGGGTCAGCGCTTCCTCGAGCACCGCTCGGTAATTTTCGACCGCCCTCACCGCGATCGCCATCCGATCGAACGTTACGCCGCTCTCAGCTGCGCGGAGGATCGAGCGCGCCACCTCCACGCACTCACGGCTCTCGCCTGGCGACGATGCGAATGCGACGCTCGACTCGACCGCGGAAGGAGCGTCGTTTGCGGTACCCATCGCCGGCAATCGTGTTGCGACTGCGCTTTGCAGTGCGCCCTCCCCCTCGGAAGCACTTCGTTCGCTCGCGACAGAAACCGCACGTCGTTCGCTCGCGACCTCTGCCGCACCGTCCGCACCGCGAGCACCCAGCGCTGTGGGCTCATTCAACGCACCGAGGTCGGGTGTGTCGCCGGCGTCGCGAGCACCCAGCGCTGCGCGCTCATTCAACGCACCGCGATCGCTCGCGACCCCGACCGCGCCGCCAGCGTCGCGCGAATCCGCCGCTGTGCGCTTCGGCGAATCGAACAACAGCGTGAGCTCGAGCTGCGCGCCACCGGCAAGCAGCTGCGCGTTTTCCGGCGGCCGCGCGATCACCCGCGAGACTTTCTCAACGCCGCGGGCTGCATTCGGCGCGTCACCCGGCTCGGACTCCGCTTCCGCGAGCGGCTCCGCCTCGAACAAACGCCGCTGCAAGCGGCAGAGATCCGCCGACCCTTCCGGCATCAGTTGCTGCTCGATCACCCGCTCGCCACAGCCCGCCAGCCACACGTCACGCGTCGTCGCATCTCCGAGCGGCACCGTCACGCATGCACTTGCCGCTCGCTCACCCAGCGCAACCGCAAACGCGACCTCCGCGCCATGCACGAGCGGCACATCGAGCATGACCAACGCAGTACCCAACTCCGCCGATGCACCAGCGCGCACTCGCTCAGCCGCCGCCTCCAAGACCCGAGCGCGATCCGCGAGCTTCGCTTCCTGCAAGCTCGCAACATACGCACCCAAGATCTTCGCCATGTCCGGGTCATGCGGCTGCAAACCGGTCTCCCCGATCCCAGCCAACCGCAGCTCATCGAGACTCGACGCGAGCGCCCTCACGAACCCCGGCCGCCGCGACAAACCGCTGAACCTCCCGAGCGCCTCCTTCGCCGACAACGCGTGCACGACGCGCGCGCACAACGCTTCGAGGCCGAGCCGCCGCACCGGCACTTCCTCCGCACGGGCGAGCACCGGCAAGGCCAGCTCATTCGCCAGCATATCCAGGGTACGCCGCCGCCAGCCGAAGCACGCGCTGCCAGGCTCGAGCACGTCTGCCACCAACCATGTCGCAGCGC
>DASRXR010000864.1:0-8507 GCA_035687405.1 Polyangiales bacterium | reverse complement strand
ACCGACATGCCACGCGATCTCGAGAGCTACGCGCAACTGCGTGTGTTGTGTCGGTCGAGATCCAGGCGAGTGTTCGAGACATGCGTTCGGCCGTCGAACGAGTGGCACACTCCGCGTCTCACTTCTCGTCGTCGCCCTTGGCTGCAGGCGGCGGGCTGTCGGAATGCGCTACGGCTCGCTTCGCGATGTAGTATCCGCCCCAAAAAAACGTGGCCCACAACGCGCCCAGCAAGACGAGGTAGGTCAGCCACCGCCGCACCATCTGGTCGACCGGAGAATTCGCGGCCGTCATCAAACCTTTTTGGCTAGCGGTCAAACCGCGCAGTTCCTGGACTACGTAGCCCGAACGCTCGGCGAGACGATTGGATGAATCAAGCAAACGTTGGACCTCTACGAGATCGATCGTAGCGGGGCGATCCACCGCGCCAGGTTCCGTGCGAATGATCTTGAGCGACTGCAAGAGCGGCTCGACGTCGCCAAAGAAAAGCCGCCCTTCCCGGGCCGCTGCCTCCGCACTGGTGCTCAGCAGCGCGGCGTCCCGCAGGATGGGTGCAAGCTGCGGCACCGTGGTCATGAGCCCTTGTACGTCATCGAGCTTGGAGAGACTGTCGTCGAGTGTCTCTTGCACGCCGAGGCGCGCTTGCAGTCTGACGAGGAACGGCATGCGATGCGCTAGAAACATCGCGCGCTCCGTGAGCAGCAGCGCTTGATCGGCTGTCTGCGCGGCCGACCTGATCCCACCGAACAGCCTGCGCGCACCTGCCGCGCGCTCTTCTGCGATCTCACCGGTGTGACTGGAGAAGTCTTGGAAGCGAACCCACTCGACTCGGGTTTGATTCGGATGCCCGGCGCGCCAGACGTCGATGAGGTCGCGCAGCTCGCGCTGCTGGACCGAGCTCATGATCGTATCCGAGATCTTCCACAGCTTCCGCTCGGACGCGGTGAACGCCGTGACTAAGCCTTTGCCTTGAGCGCCGAACACATGTGGAACCCAGTACGCTTCGAGTGTCTGACGACTGAGCGAGACGAACACGAGCATGTCGAGCACATTGACTTCGGGCTGCGGGCCGCTCGCGATGTCGAGCGCGGAAGAGCCGTACAGCACGAATTGTCGTAGGCGTGCCTGCTGCAGCTTGGGGTTCGCATACGGCGCCTCCATGGACTGCGCCACGCCGTCGAAAAACTCGCCAGTGAATCGCTGGATCGTCTGTTGCAGCTCGAGTTGTGACACGTGGACATCCCCCGCGACTGGTTGCGAAGTCAGGCGCGCATCTCTCACGCTCGGGGGTTTCATGGTCCCGCATGCGAGTGTGGTCACCGCACAGACGAGCACGAATCCAGGGATGCTCGGAACGCGTCTGCCTCGGCCGCACGGTCGGGACATCACACGTCTCTCGCCCGCGCAACCGCCGGAGTCGCGGATGGATGCTCGAGCGCTTTGAGCTCTTCATCGAGAATCGGAATACCCACCTCACATGCGTCGATCCCGACCAATGCCGCGAGTTGAAGAACCGCGAGAATTTCGGCACGGGTCGCGCCCAACTTGAGCGCGTTCTGAATATGCCGTTGTGTCCCGGGCGCGAACATGTGTGTGACTTCGGCATCGCCGGCAATGCAGAGCAGCTCGATCCACAACGCGGGAAGCACGGGCGCCTCCCACACGCTGAAACCCATGTCGACGAAAGACTCGAGCCAAGTCGGTTCCCACTGATACATCAATTCCCAAAGCGGGTTGAACTGCCCGGCGGCGCGCGCTGCATCAGTCCGCGGCGTCGCAGCAAACCCTTCGCGCGTGCGGGACCCTTCTTCCTCGCACCCCAGCTTGTGGAGCTCTCTGTGCAGGAGCGGCGCGGCGAGAGCGCTCGAATGAATGCCGATCACCGCGGCGATCTTCATCACCTCGAGAATCTCCGCACGGGTCGCGCCAAGCCGAAGTGCGTTTCGAATATGACGTCGCACCGCCGGCGCGTGCAAGTGCGTCGGTGAAACTGCGAGATTCAGTTGGATGAGCGCGACGAGTTTGGGATCGAGAGCGGAGTTGCCTGTCGTCGACTGGACGAAGCGACGCACTTTCTTGGACCATCGCGGATCCCACTCGCGCATGAGCTCGAAGCAGCCTTTGGTCGTTTCTGGGCCGCGCGTCACGTCTTCGTCCGTGTCCGTGTCCGTGTCGAGATAGAAAAACCGTTCCTGCTCCTTCATCATTGCCATGACGCAACCTTCCTCCTTCGAAATGAAAGTCCTGAACAGAGAGTGCGGCTGCCATCTGACCAATTCGACGTGTTAGAAAAGCTGCCAACCTTAATAGGGTTCCGCATCGCCATGCACGAAGCGTGCAACAGCGTCGCCTCGCCTTGCTTCGAGTTTACCAACGTCACGTCTAGGCCTCGGACGCTTCGCCTCGGACGAAAGACTGAAATGAACACGCTGTAGAAGCAGCGCGCTTTCCGTCAGTGCGCAGGTTGTTTCAGACACGCTAACGACGACGCGTGCGACATGTAGTGAAGGGAAAATTCAAACGGCACGCCGCATGCTCAAGTACGCCAGCGAACCAGAAAACGGTAGTGACTATGAAAACGCCTATTAAAACTGTTGTACGTCAAGCGCGCGGTCTTCAAGGCTTAGTCGGCACGGTGCGAGTCGATATCGCGGATCGGCCCACGGCAACGATCGAGATCGAGGGGTGCGAAGTCGTGGTCAAACCAGGCGTCGACCAGGCCGATGCGGTGTTCCGAATCAACAGCGTGGAGGATCTCAAACTCTTGCTTCGCGGTGAGCTCAATCCGTTCGTCGCGTCGCTGCAAGACCGGCTGGAGATCTACGGCGACCTAAAGTTCGGTTTACAAGTGATCTTGGGGCTCCAGGTCGATCCGACGTTCAGCGAACGACTGCTCGACCAGGAGCGCTCATGACGCTCGATACCGTAAGCATTTTGGACGGCAACAACTTCGCAGTGAGCGATCGGCGTGGTGACATGGAAGCTACGCCCACCGACAATCATGGGTTGTTCTACAATGACACTCGCTTTCTTTCGCGTTGGGTCCTGACGATCGATGGGCGCCGCTCGACAGTGTTGTCTGTCGACGAGCTCGACTACTTTCGCGTGCAGTTTTTCGAGGCGCTGGCGACCGGAACAGTCTACGTAGATTCGCGCCTGTCCGTCGTTCGCGAACGCACGATCCACGAAGGCTTTCGCGAACGGATCGTCATCGTCAACCACGACAAGTGGCCGATCGCGTTCGAGTTGCGCATGGACGCGGATTCGGACTTCGCCGATTTGTTCGAGGTCAAAGACCGCTTGGAGAAGAAAGGCAAGCTGACGCGTCGAGTCGAAGCCGAGACGTTGATCCTCGGCTACGCGCGCGGACTCTTCCGGCGTGAAACCACCATCTCGTGTGACGTGCCCGGCGAAGTCGATTCGAAAGGACACCGGTTTCGCGTTCAGCTCGGGCCGCGAGCTACCTGGATTGCCAACTTCGACGTGCACGCTGTCCGGCGCCTCGAGCGCAAACAACCGCGCCCGTCGATCGTGGGAAAGGACGGAATTTGGCGGGCGCCCGAAGCAGCGTCAGAGCCGGACCTCGATGCCAGCACGAAGCAATGGATCTCTCACGCGCCCACGTTGACGTGCGAGTGGGAACCGCTGATGCAGACCTATCGGCGAAGTCTGATCGATCTCGCAGCGCTCAGGTTTCGTTCCCCGCTGACGTCCGGTGTTGTTCCCGCTGCCGGATTACCCTGGTTCATGGCGCTGTTCGGACGCGATAGTCTGATCACGAGTTTTCAGGCGTTGCCGTTCTTTCCGGAGCTCGCCGCCTCGACGCTCCAGACACTCGCACTCCTGCAAGGCCGGATCGACGATCCGTTTCGCGATGAAGAGCCCGGAAAAATTCTCCACGAGTTGCGTCTGGGAGAGATGACTGCGTTCGAGGAACGTCCGCATTCTCCGTACTACGGCTCCGCAGACTCTACGCCGCTGTTTCTAGTGCTGCTCGAGGAGTACGAACGCTGGCATCGCGACCATCCGCTCGTACATGCGCTGCGGGACGAAGCGCATGCCGCGATCAACTGGATCGATCGGCACGGAGACCGCGATGGCGACGGCTTCATCGAGTACGAGCGACGCCGAGAAACCGGCCTCGAAAATCAGTGCTGGAAGGATTCGTGGGATTCGATCGCGTATGCCGACGGCAGGATCGCTTCGTCCCCGCGCGCGACGTGCGAGCTCCAGGGCTACGCGTACGACGCCAAACGTCGGACCGCACGCCTCGCCCGCGAAGTCTGGAACGACCCGAGTTGGGCAGAACAACTCGAGATCGAAGCAGAGGTGCTCAAGCGCCGCTTCAACGAAGAGTTTTGGTTGCCCGAACGCGGCTTCTTCGCTCTCGCGCTCGATGGTGAGAAACGCAAGGTCGACGCCTTGACCTCGAACATCGGACATCTGTTGTGGAGCGAGATCGCCGATCCAGACAAAGCCGCCGAGTGCGTTCGGCACTTGATGAGTGACGCGCTGTTTTCCGGCTGGGGCGTGCGAACTCTGGCCACGACCGAAGGTTCGTACAATCCGATCGGTTATCACGTCGGCACGGTCTGGCCTCACGACAACTCGATCATCGCCTGGGGATTACGGCGTTACGGCTATCGCGAGGAAGCGGCGACGATCTGTCAGTCGATGTTGGAGGCCGCGGAGCTCTTTCACCATCGGTTGCCGGAGGCTTTCGCGGGTTACCCTCGCAGCGCAGCACGATTTCCAGTCGAATACCCGACCGCGTGTAGCCCGCAGGCTTGGGCCACCGGAGCGCCGCTGCTGTTTCTGCGCGCGTTGTTAGGACTCGATTCGGACGGCGAACACATGTTGGTCGAGCCCGCCCTGCCCGCAGCGATGCCACGGCTCGAGTTGTTGGACATTCCGGGGCGCTGGGGGCGGATGGACGCATTCGGCCGCGCGAGGTCTGCGCACTGATCGCACATTGATCCGACGCTGCACACTCGCGCCATCGCGCTAAGCTGCGCCGCGATGACGGTTGCATTCGTGCTTTCTGGAGGCGGGAGCCTCGGCGCAGTTCAGGTGGGCATGCTTCAAGCGCTCGCCGATCGCGACATTCATCCCGACCTCATCATCGGCACCTCCGTCGGCGCGCTCAACGGTGTGTTTCTCGCCGCACACCCAGGTCGGCCGGGCATCGATGCTCTCGGCGAAATCTGGCGATCGTTGCGCCGCCGTGACGTGTTTCCGATGGGTCCACTGCAAGGAGCACTCGGCTACTACGGTCTGCGCAACTGGCTCGTGCGGCCGACCTCCCTCGAGAACCTCGTGCGCGACAACATCAGCTTCGACAAGCTCGAGGGCGCGCCGGTCCCGCTGCACGTGGTCGCGACGGATATCGTGAGCGGAACCGAAGTGCTGCTTTCGAGCGGCGACACTGTCGACGCAGTGCTCGCGAGCGCTGCGATCCCGGGCGTGTTTCCGCCGGTGGCAATCAACGGCCATCAACTGGTCGACGGCGGCGTCGCGGACAACACGCCGCTGTCGCATGCGCGCGCGCTCGGTGCGAAGACTGTGTACGTGCTGCCGGCTGGCTACGCCTGCGCGCTCGATCACGCGCCGGCGAGTGCGCTCGGAGTCGCGCTTCAGTCGCTGTCGATCTTGATCGGTCGCGGCCTCGCATTCGACATCGAGCGATACGATGGCAGCTACGAGCTGCGGGTAGTGCCGCCGTTGTGTCCGCTGAACATCACCCCGACGGACTTCAGCCGCGCCGACGAGCTGATCGACCGAGCCTACAAATCCACGTTGGACTGGCTCAACGATCCAAACGGCGCGAATCCGTTCGCGCAGCTGCACGGCTTGCGCCCGCATCCGCACTGATGACGTGAGCCCTCGCTACCGCGCGGCGAGCTCATGAACCAGCCAACCGGCCAGCGCACCACCGGCGACCAGCCACGTCGAGTTCACGTTCAACCACACGAGCAGCACCGCGGACACGACGAAGATCAGCGTGGTCGGTAGGTCCAGAATCGTGCTCATGCTCAACTGCACTGTCACGACGGCCATCAACGCGAGCGAGGCGATGTTCACGCCGTCGAGAAACGCCGCCGCGCTCGGCGAGTTTCGCAAGCGCGGCACGAGCGGGCCACTCAGTGCGACGAACACGAACGCGGGCAAGAAGATGCCTGCGGTCGCGACGAGCGCTCCCGGCGTTCCTGCGAGCAAGTACCCAATGAAGGTCGCAGTCGTGAACACCGGCCCGGGTGTAACTTGGCCCGCTGCGACCGCATCGATGAGCTGCGCCTCCGTCAACCAACCGAGGCGCTCGACGAGATCCGTCCGCAAAAACGCGAGGAGCACGTACCCGCTGCCGAAGAGCACCGAGCCGATCTTCAAAAATACGGCGAAGATTGGCCCGAGCCCGATGCTCGGAATCGCGAGCCCGCCGCTAGCAGCTGCAGGTAGGATGAGCGCGAGCCCCGAAGTGCCGGCCGACCACTTCCGCGCAGCCACGACGGCGATCAGCCCCGCCGCGAACAACACGATGATTTCGTTCACTCCGAACGCCACTGCGATGACCACACCGATCCCGAGCACACGCAGGAACGTCGTCTTCGCGGCTTTCGGCGTGAGCGCCCAAATCGCTTGCAGAACCACCGCGACGATCACGGGCTTGATGCCGTACAACATCCAACTCGCGCTCGGCAGCGAGCCGTACTGCACGTACGCCCACGCAAACACCCACGTGATCAGCATCGCCGGCACGATGAACGCGAGCCCCGCGACGACGAGCCCGCTCCAGCGCCGTCGATCCCATCCGATGTGAATCGCCATCTCGGTCGAGTTCGGGCCCGGGATTAGGTTCGTCGCACCGAGTAAGTCGAGAAAGCGTTCGTCGGTGAGCCAGCCACGCCGCCGAACCACTTCGTCTTGCATCATCGCGATGTGGGCGGCAGGTCCGCCGAACGCAGTCGTTCCGAGCCGCAGGAACAAGAGTGCGAGCTCGAGCAGTGTCGTCCTGCTTTCCTCGGCCGCACTTGGTAACGATTGACTCATCGCCGCTTCCCGACCGCCCGGCTCACGACAGGCTGACTTCGAAGAGCTTGCCGACGAGTGCGGTGATGCCCATGGCGAGCGCGCCGCCGATGGCGACACGAAACACAGCCGGTGCAATGGGTGCACCGCCGAGCCGCGCGCCGAGCCCGCCGAGTAGACCGAGACTGACCAGCGATGCAGCGGCCATCACGGCAATGCGCATCGACACTGGCGCGACGGCGAGCGACGCCAGCGGCAGCATTCCGAACAACGCGAAGCTTCCCGCCGAAGCAGCGGCGGCTTGAAACGGCTGCGCGCGCGAGTCCGGACTGATGCCGAGCTCGTCGCGCAAGTGCGCGCCGAGCTGATCGTGTGCGCTCAGCTGCTCTGCGACTCGACGTGCGAGCGAAGCATCGAGCCCGCGCCGCTGATAGATCGCGATCAGCTCGTTCAGTTCGCCGATCGGTTGCGTCGCAAGCTCGCGCTGCTCGATCGCGATCTCGGCTTCTTCGACGTCGCGTTGCGAGCTCACGGATACGTACTCGCCCGCGGCCATCGACAACGCGCCTGCCACCACCCCGGCTGCGCCCGCGAGAAACACGGTCGTGTTCGACGCGCCGCCCGCAGCCATCCCGATCATCAAGCTCGTCGTCGAAACGATCGCGTCATCCGCGCCGAGCACTGCAGCGCGCAACCACGCTGCGCGTCCCCCGCGATGCCGCTCGACGTGAACCCCGCGCATGCGCACGGACTATACGCATCGAGCGCGCCGTGAGCCAAGAATCGCTCAGTTGTAGTCGAATGCGTAGAACACCCCGGCATTGCCGAGGATGAACCCGCGACCACCACTCAGGCTCGGCGCAGCGATGAAACCGTGCTCGGACTGGATGCGGCCTTGCTCGCGTCCATCGGCGAGCGCCAGCGCGAGTAGTGCTCCGCGCGTCTCGGTGATGAATACGCGATCGTGCTCGATCCCGACCGTGCCCGCGACGTACGGCTTCGACTTGCGCACCCAGCGCGTCGCGAGTGTTGGAAGCTCCACGCACATCACGCCTTGATCGGCCGACGTAAAGATCAACGAGCGCTCATCCGACGCGATGCTCGTGATCCCGGTCCACTCGGCGTGCCGAACGTGCGGCGCACCATCGCTCGCGTTGACCCCGTATAGGCCACCCATGAACGATGCGATGTAGATCACGTCGCCGACTTGCACCGGGGTCGTGTCGACGTCGACGAACCCTTGCTCGGCTTGCGCCGGATCGGCGAAGTCGAGCGTCGTATCGAGCACCCACAGCGGGCGCCCATCGCCTTGGGACAGCGCGACGACGCTGCCATCGCCAAAGCCGGACACTACGCGCTGATCGCGAAGCAAGATCCCGGCATGCCCGCCAACCTTCAGGCCGGCGCGAGCCTCACGCTTGTAGCGCCACAGGATCGAGCCGTCTTTGCGCGAGACCGCGAAGAGGCCGTCGTCATCGGTCAC
>DASRXR010000863.1:0-10269 GCA_035687405.1 Polyangiales bacterium | reverse complement strand
CCGAGGCAGCACGTTTCTTCGAAAGCTCGAGGTTGCGCTTCGCATCACCGCGACCGTCGGTGTAGCCCTGCACGCTGACCTTCTTCACGTTCGGGTTCGTTTCAAACACGCCTTGTACGGCCTGCAGGATGGTATCGCTCGCAGCTTTGAGCTCTCCGCTGTTGTTCGCAAACTCGATCCGCTGCGAGATTCGAATCTGACCCTGCTCGAGGCTCACCGTCGGCGAACAACCTTGATGCTCTGCATCGCCACGCACTGACGGGCACTTGTCCTGCGCGTCTGGAACACCGTCGGCATCGTCATCGAGATCCGGACAACCGTCATCGTCCGCATTGCCATCCTTATCCTCGGCCTCGTTTGGGCAACGATCGACCGGATCCGCAAGCGCGTCATGATCGTTGTCGACATCGATGCAACCATCCCCGTCCTCGAAGCCGTCTTTGTCTTCAGCTTCGTTCGGGCAGCGATCTGCGCTGTCGAGCACGCCATCGTGATCGTCGTCCTTGTCCGGGCAGCCATCGTCGTCTTCGTGGCCGTCCTTGTCTTCCGCCTCTGCAGGACACCGATCTTCGCTGTCTGGGATTTGGTCGTTGTCCTGGTCGAGCGGAATACCCTCTTCGATTTCAGTTGGTTCCACCGCAGCGCTCGTCAGGTACGAAAAGCCGGCGAGCACACGATAGTCCGGTGAACCGATACCGCGCTGCAGTCCCGGCCCTGCACCCAAACTGAGGCGCCAGTTCTGCGCGAAGCTGGCGCGCAGCCCGATGAGTGCTTCGGCCGGTGTGCCGCTTCGCGAAAACGCGTCGGCAAACATCGTGTTTACCTGCGCCTCGAGCAAACCTTCCAGCATGTCTCGCATCAAAGGCACGCGTACGCCGGCACCGAGCATCAACTCGTTGCCGAGCTTCGAACCAATGAATGTCGTTTCTTTCCGCAAGCGGGTACCCACGGATGCACCCAAGCGCAGAACTTTGAGATCTATTTCTCCGAGGAGCGCCAAGTCGCCAGCGACGCTGCTCTCACCGCGAAAGTTTTGGCTGCTATCCGATAGTTCGGCGAGCGGAAGAATGACGGCCGCCTGCACGCCAAGGCCAGCGCGGTCGTTTTTGCCACCACCCGCGATCCGATACCGAGCACCGAGCCTCGCATCTCCCAAACCTGCACCGTCAGCGAGGCGCACGCGCGTTGGCGTGCCCGGCATCGGCGTCCGCTCGCCGTGTTCGAGTAGCACGGCATTGAACACGCCGAACACAGCCAATCGGTCTACCGCTCCGTATGCAACTGCCGCGTGCGCATTTAGTTGATTGTCGACTATGCCGGTGTACTCGCTCGAAGGGTCACCCGCATTCAGCTCCATCACGAGCGGATCGTTTGCGTAGTCGATGTTGACTCCAACCGACCATTGGTTTCGTTCGAGTGTAGCCGGCCGCGCGAGTTGCAGTCCGTCAGTTGCAAGCGGAGGCGTTCGGTAGGCGTCGAGGTGAAAGCCTTGGGCATGCGCGAGCGAGGCGCTACTCACCACCAAGCAGGCCAACACGACGAGGGCCCACACAGGCAGCTGCTCATGCACACGGCGGCGGTGCCTGCGGAGCATGAACGCCAACAGGAGCAGCGCGCTGCACGTGAGCACCAGGCCGTCCTTTCCGCGCGGCGCACCCGGTACAGCCGCACACAACGCACCGCCTGCAATTCCGTACTTGGGCTCGTCTCGGTAGTCCGGGACTCCGTCGCCGTCGCTGTCCTTCGACCGCTCTTCACGGTCCGAGAACCCGTCGCCGTCGGAATCGGTGTCGAGATAGTTCGGAGCCTTGTCGTCGTCGATGTCTTTGTTCTTGATCGCAGCCTCCACCTTCGTGGGGATGCCATCGTTGTCGTCGTCCGTGTCGAGGTAGTCGGGTTTGCCGTCCCCGTCCGTGTCGCGTGGCTCGGTGTTTTGACCGCGCTCCGAGCGTGTCGGGACACCGTCGCCATCATCATCTGCATCCAGGTAATTCGGAATCCCATCGCCATCGGTGTCGACATCGACCCCGCCTTCGAGTTTCGTCGGAATACCGTCGCCATCGTCGTCATCGTCGAGATAGTTCAGGATACCGTCGCCATCGGTGTCGAACTCGTATCCTTCCTCCCGGTCCGGGACGCCGTCACCGTCGGCATCATCGTCGAGGTAATTCGGGATTCCGTCGCGGTCCGTGTCCAGCGTACTGGCGCGTCGTCCACCCGCGTCGACGTCCACGACGTCGAGGACACCGTCGTGATCCGCGTCGTCCCGTTCATCGATCCGCCCGTCAGCGTTCGAGTCAAACTCGGTCAAGCCCGCTTCGACGATGTCGAAGGTGCCGTCGCCGTCCGAATCTAGGTCGAGCCAGTTCGGACTCCCGTCCTGATCGGTGTCTCCATCGCCTTCGACGTCATTCGGGATGCCGTCGTTGTCTGCATCGCGATCTTCCGTGTCAGGCACGCCATCGCCGTCGGTATCAGCGGGCCCGTTGCCCTCGTCACCTTGATCGCAACTACCATCGCCATCCGCGTCTGGACCGTCGTTGTCTGCTGTGGCTCCAGAGCCGTCTCTGCCGGTCACGCTGCAGTCGTCGCAGGTGTCGCTGTCGCTGTCGCCGCAGCGTTCGGCATTCTTCGGCTCACTGTCTTGAGTATCTGGAACACCGTCTGCATCGTCGTCGAGGTCCTCGTCGGAATCCCTGCACCCGTCGCCGTCGTAGTCCGTGCTCGAGTTGGAGGTCCACCCCAGTGCGCCAGCCAGGCACGCGTCGTCAGTGTCGACGACGCCATCGCCGTCATCGTCGGTGTCTTCGGCGTCCCGGCAGCCATCCGCATCGTGATCGGTTCCAGCAGACGAAGTCCAACCGCTCGCGCCTTCGGCACATGCATCTGAACCATTCGCGATCCCGTCGCCGTCGGTGTCGCCCGTCGAGCAAGCGATGGCGTTCGGCGTCGCACACGGATCGGTCGCGCCCACGCCAGTGAGCGTCACGCTGTGAGACGTGACAGCTGGCGCTAAAATCGGAACGTTGAACGTGTCATTGAAAGTGGTTTCGGAGCCCGGTTGGAATTTCACATCGATCGCGCACGTTCCAGAGTTCGCGATCGTCTGACGCGAGCAAGTGTCTGCGACGATCGAGTACGGCGCCGCAACTGGATTGACGTCACCGACTAGACCGACTTGGACTGCGGAACCCGTATTCGTGAGCGTGATCGTCCGCGTCCCGCTTTGCGAGACCGTGACGTTCCCGAAGTCGATCGCAAGCGGACTCAGAGCGTAAGAAGGCTCGAAGATGATCACCTGGCTCGAGCTGCTGCCATACACCCCCGAAGTAGAGTCCGTCGCCGTGAGCGTCACCTTGTGCGTGGAGTCCGGCACGGCACCTGACGGCACCGCAACTGACACCTGCACCGGCACGCGCGTGAACGCCGGGATCGTCACCTGACTATCGCCTACGATAGTCGTCGTGTAGCCACCTTCGGTGCTAGCCGTCAGATCGAGCGTGTGGTCGACCTCGTCGAGGTTGTGGACAGAGAACCCTAGTCCGGCGGTGGTCGCTGGGCGCGTGAGCTGGTCTATTGGCACGAGCACAGCGATGAACGTCGGGTCGGTCCACGTTTCGTACGCTTCGATGATCCACGTCGCGCCGGACGCTAAGCTCGCCTTGTTCCATTGCAGCTGGTACCCCGCATCGATAAACATGGAATTTGCCGAGTCATCGAGGTCGCCGGTCAGTGCTTGATCGATGCCCGTATCGTAGCCGCCGCCGAAATAGTGCGTGGATGGCGTGGCGGGCGAAGAATAAAAACCCATCGTTCCCGAGCTCGAGAAAGTCGAGTTGTTGACGTACACCATGGATTGCGTCGGGTTCCACCAACTACGCGCGGCATCGCTTCCGCCGAAGGTGGCATCGCCCCCGTGGAAGAAGCGGATGTCGGTCATCTCTGCGCCGCTCAGGTTCGTGATCTCCCAGTGCCGTTTGAACGTATAGCTGCCAGCGATGTACGAGATGACCTGACGGAACTCGGCTGCACTTCCGAGCGTCATCGCCGTGGAGATGGTCGACACGTTGCCACTCACCGACGCGGTTTGACTAACCTCGGTCGGCATTGGAATACCACTGGTCCACTTCGAGTAGTAGTAGTGGGTAGTGTAGTGCCCCGCTTCGTCCGTGCCATTCAACCAGATGTTGCTACCCCAATCGGCTTCATCGTAATACTGGGGTAGGATGCCATCCGGCTGACATACCCAGATCGCGATCCCACCCTTCGAGCCCACTCCGATGATGAGCGGATCGCCGACGATGAACTCCCACGTCTCATCGTTGTTCAATAGCGTTCCGAAATTCGCTCCGTGCATCGGAGTCAGACTGTTTGCGGTGCAACCTAGTACAGGTTGGATGGGTTCAGCTCGGCTCGAAGCCTGGAGCGATAGCGTGATCAATGCAGTGAGCACGAACAAGCGCGTACGATTACCCATGATCGCTCCCAATCGTCAGCTGTACCCAACCAATGGCTCGCCCCGTATTCGCCACTGAGGATCAAAAGATGCTCGCACTACGACTCTTGCCAAGGCAAGCGCGAGGCTTCGCAACCTACCGATGCGGTTGCAAACCCAACCTCAAACACTCGGCCATCGATGCATGAGTGTGTGCGCGCAACTGCTTGGAGTGCAGACGCGATGACAGAACGAAGCTGACAGACGCCAACGCGGTCCAGCTAGCGTAGCGAGCCACCAACCTGCCGGTGCTACAGCTGCAATGACGATCATTCCGATCCCAACCCCCAGAGCAAGCGTCGCCATTGCGAGCGCGATTGGATTGTTGTCTGCAAACGTCTTCGTCGCGTCCGTCGCGCGCGCAACGCCGTTGTGCACATAGTCGGTTCCCTGTCCCACGCACCGACGGAGCAGGTCAGTACCTTGCGCGGCGCCGTCTTGAAGCTTGTGTCTCGCAATGCGCGCCGCACCGCTGGATTCGAGTCCGAGACGATCACGTCGCGTTCCAAATAGAGTTCGTCTTCGAGCTCGTCGTCGTAGTCCGAGTCGTACCGTGCTGCTAGCCGCGGAGACGAAGGCTCGCTGCTGGGGCGCCTTCGATCTCGGTCGGAGAAGGCTTCGTCGCTTCTTTGTCTTTGCTGTTTGATTGCTGGATTTATGGATGTGTTGCGGTGCCTTCCTGCGACGAACCCGAGTGCGGCCGCACTCGCCCTCTGTCATATCCGTGTGGAGCCTGATTTGTGTCACATGACAGAGAGGCGCGCGGTTCACTCGAATCGTTGCGACGGAGACGCGGATGATGAGCGGTAAGCTCATTGTTCGACTTCCCACTGCGGTCCGTGATTCCACAGACCGGTGGCATTCGACACAGTCCCTACACGTGACTGCCCACGCGCCACAGAAGCGACTAGTTCGCAAACTCCGGCCGACGACTCGCGTCCGCAGCTCGCAGCGGCTGCTGCGTGTTCCGACGCTTAACCGACGTTCTGGCTTGGGCCACGACGCAGGAGCTGCCCGAAACCAGTCGGAATGCGGGCTCGCTGGTCCAGTTCCTTCTCGAAAGCGGTCTTGCGCACCTCGCTTGACGCTTAACCGTGGTATTGCGGGTGGCGCCTATCGTCTAGCCGCCCAACCGCGCCTTGCTAGGCCCGCGCATCGACCGCAGTCGCATTCAGAGGGAGATGAAGGCGTGCCTTACGTACCGACACTCGAGCCCGAGTCCGCATCGAAAGAAGTCGTGGACGTTTATCGCGACTTTCAGCGGCGGATGGGTTTCCCCGCCGCCCCGAACTTCATCACGACACAGGGCCACTCGCTCGCCGCCGCCAGTGGAACATGGGGTCTCGTTCAGAACGTCCTCCTCGGTGGCCTTCTGCCTCGGACGCTGAAGGAGATGATGTTCGTGGCCATCTCTCAGGCCCGCAAATGCCGCTACTGCGAAGCGGCGCACTTGGCCTGCTGCCGCATGCTCGGAATCGAACCGGTCGCGCTCGAGGCACTGGTCTCGAATGTAAACGAGATTTCGCCTCCGAAGGTCCGAGACATCATTCTGTTTGGGCTCAAGTGTGCGCGCGATCCCCAGAGTCTCACGGACGAGGACTTCGCAGGCCTTCGCCAGCACGGGTTGGCGTTATCCGAAATCATGGAAGTCATCTCGATGGCTGCGCTCGCGGTCTACGCGAACACAATCGCCGACGCGACCGGAATGTCATCTGACGATATGTTCACACAGTTCTGATGTCGTCCCTGGCTGACATTGCTCGCCTCAACGTGCTCATCGAGCTGTTTTCGGAGTCCGCCAACGCGCCCGACCTCGAGACGCTGCTTCGGGTCGTGGTCGGTCGCCTGCGTTGGATCATCGAGTTCGACCGGTGCACGTTCGTGCTAGCGCGCGAAGACGGTCGGCAGTGTTGGATCGGGACACATAGAGACGAAACGCTTCGTGTCGTCGCGTTCGCCGACTTGGACGAGAACGACGGCCTGCTGATCGATAACGTGCTGGCGAGCGGCGCGCCCGCGGCCCGGCCTCCGGGAAGGATCTGCATCCCGGTCCAAACGGGTGGTCGCACGTTCGGTGCGATCGACTTTTTTACTGACGCAGGCGCGTACTCGTATCGAGACATGCGACTTGGACACCATGCCGGCCAGTACCTCGGCTCACTCATCTCCCGGATGGATTTGGAAGAAGAGACGAAGCGAATCAGCAAAAGCAAGGACGACATGCTGGCCTTGCTCAGCCACGAACTTCGCAATCCACTCGCGCCCATCATCTCAGCGGTGCAGCTCCTCAAGCTGCGCAACCCCGAGCAACACACGAAAGAGCTCGACATCATCGAGCGGCAGGCAAGCCATCTCGTTCGACTTGTCGATGATCTACTCGACATGGCTCGCCTGACGCGAGGGAAAGTGGAGCTCCAACGAACGCCACTGGAGGTCGCACAGGTCGTAGCGCGTGCGCTCGAGATGGTGAGCCCGTTGTTGCAGCAGCGTGCCCACGTCCTCGACATCGACGTGGCGTCCGCAGGCTTGATTGTCGATGCAGACGAAAATCGACTAGTTCAGATCTTATCCAATATCTTGAGCAACGCGGCCCACTACACCCAAATCGGCGGACACATCAGCATTGCCGCGCATCAGCACGCCGACACCGTGGTGATCGAGGTGGAGGACGACGGCATCGGTATCCCGGCTGCTGCACTGTCTAACATCTTCGACTTGTTCGTTCAGGGTCCGAATCGCGCCGGCGGATCAGGGGGACTCGGTCTGGGCCTCGTAGTGGTGAAGCAGTTGACTGAGTTGCACGGCGGATCAGTCACGGTCGCGAGCGAGGGCGACGGGCATGGAACGAAGTTCACAGTCCAACTTCCACGCTTCCCAGCCGGCTCCATCCTGCCTGCGGCTCCCGAGGCTTCACTGCTTGCGCGAACGGACACCCCTCAACGCGTTTTGCTCGTCGACGATAACGAAGACGCGGTCGATCTTCTTTCGGCACTCGTGAAACGCGCAGGTCACGAGGTCGTCGTTGCGCATGGCGGCTTCGACGCGCTTGCGGCGCTCGAGCGGTTCCACCCGTCGGTCGCGGTGATCGACATCGGTATGCCCGAGATGGACGGTTACGAGCTCGCGGCGCGTATCCGCAAACATGCTGGCGCCCAGCCGTATCTCTTGGCCCTGACAGGTTACGGTCAAGCGACCGACAGAGACCGCGGAGCTGCCGCGGGCTTCGACCGGCATCTGGTCAAACCTGTCGACCTTGCGCACCTGCTACGCGTCATCGCAGATGTCCATGTGCGCGCTGCCGAATCCGACGCTGCCTCAGGCACCGGCCTCGAGTAGTTGCAGGACTACCGACACAGACTCTACTAAGTCGCCTTCTTGCCACCAATGCTGCCTTCGAGGCCGCGTCGTAGTGATTGCAGGAATGCGTTCTTGAGCAACCCCCCGATCGTGGTCCACACATCGGCGCTCGGATCTTCAATCGAGCCCCGGAACGGAACGCGCGTTGCGATTCGATCTTTCGAATGGTCTTCCAACACGTCTCCGAGGACCTGCACTACGCCCTCCCACAACTTCCCGAAGAACCCCTCCTTCTCCTCGTCCCACTTCAGGATCTGCAGATCCTTGATGAACGGCTTCGCATAACCGTCGAACTTGCCGCCCTTGGCGGCGAACTCCGCGTCGAGTGAGATCGTGCCCCCTTCTGCGTCGACGTTCGCATAGGCTTTGAGGAATGGGTTCAGCTGTTTGAGCTGCAGACCGTCCAAACCGAAGTCGAAATCGAATGTGGGCGTCTTTGCGTACGGGTCGAGGCGCCCGTGGAAGCTGATGCTGCCACTGCCCATCGCCAGCGCTTTGCCTTCGAACGACGCGTACAGGTTGTTGCCGAAGTCTTTACTGTTGGTCAGGTTGCGAGCAGTCGCGTTCAACTGTTGGACGAACACGTCCACCCGCGGCTCTGCCGTGAAGTCGCGATAGTGAATCTGACCATTGTGAATCGCGACGCGATTGATCTCGAACGGAACGAGCTCTTTCACGGTGTCAGTCCAGCTCGAGTCCACTTCGGACTGACTCTCCGCCTTCTTTTCGGCGTTCACGAAGTTCAGCTTCGGCGCGTAGAGGTCGATCTCAGCCACGATCGATCCATCGAACAAAGCCTTCCACTCGACCGAGAGATCGATCACGCGCACAGACACGAACGGGACCGGCACTTTCCCTCCGGTCTTCACGATACGTAATCCTTCGATCTGATAGGCGCCACGCCACAAGCTGAGGTCGATGTCTTCGACCCGGCCGGAGTAGCCGTCGAGCCCGCTCAGCGTCTTGTTGACGTACCGCTCTACCACGATGGGAAGTACTGCGCGGATCCCGATGAGGACCGCCGCGACAGTCAGCGCGATGGCGATCCAAGTCCTCGGTCGGCGTGGCCAGACGTGCGGCACGAGGTGTTCATAAACACGCGCTCTCAAAGCGGAAGTGGAGGCGACATATTTTTGGCGAACCGGACGCCAATCTAGGTGCATGCGCCGCGAGTTCGGTCGTTGTACACGCGGCATCGCAGTGTGGCGTTCGATTCCGATGGCTCGCCTTCAACTGGCTTTTGTACGCGCGTCGTGTTAATCGGCGCCCATGCAGATCGCCATTGTTGGCACGGGAGCGATTGGAAGCGCGTTTGCGGTTCAGCTCTCGAACGCCGGACACGTCGTCACCGTGATCGCGCGCGGGGCGCGTCTCGAGGAGTTGAAGCGCGACAAAGGCATCCTCACACGTGATGGCAAGCACGCCCCAGTCAATGTGAGCCCGGCGCTAGACGCCACGACTCCTTGGGACCTGGTACTGGTGACCGTGCGTGCGCCGCAGGTCGACAGTGTCTTAGCGGCGGTTCAGACGAGCGCGGCCAAGACCGTGATGTTCATGTTCAACACGTTCGAACCCCTGGACCGTTTACGTGATGCTGTGGGTGCGTCGCGGTTTAGCTTTGGGTTTCCTGCCATGTTCGCGTCGCTCCGAGATGGCAAGCTCCAGTATCGGATCTCCACACGCGGCCAGATCACAACCGTGACCGATGCAGCCTGGGCCAAGGTATTTAGCGACGCTGGCATTCTCACGGTCGTGCACGAAGACATGCACAGCTGGCTGCGAACGCACGCGGCTTTCGCAGCTCCGCTGCTGGCTCTCAGCTGTTTGGTTCACAGCCGCGGCAGCAGCATTTCGTTGCGCGAAGCATGGAGGTTTTCGCGCGCGCTGTCCGGAGGCTTCGGCGTCGTGCGGCAGCTCGGCAATACCATCACGCCATCGGGCATGGCTACGCTTAGCCGCATACCCTCGCCCGTTGTCGCGCTGTTTTACTGGAGTCTCAGCCGCACGAAGGTGATGCGCGAAGTCGGAGCGCCGGGGCCTGGAGAGGCCCGCATGCTGATCGATCAAATGTCCGCCGCCTCGGCCGAACAGACGCTGGAACTTCGCGCGATTCGCCCATAACGACGCGAAAGGCCGACAGCCTAACTTGGGCTCGGATACGGGACTCATGGTACGGTGACGAGCATGGGGGTAAACGATTGACTGTGCTCGTTGCGGAAGACGAGCTGCTCGTCGCGCGGATGCTCGACAAGTACCTCCGAGCGGCGGAACTACAGGTGACGCTCGTTCTCACGGGCGTAGAGGCCTGGGGAGTTCTTTCATCGGAGTTGCCACCGCTCGTTGCCGTGATGGACTGGAGCATTCCAGGCATCAGTGGACTCGAGCTATGCCGCAAGACGCGCGAGCGCCAGGATGCT